>CBILOJ010000015.1:0-17070 GCA_966238525.1 uncultured Methylophilaceae bacterium
GGCGACATAATAACTGTTGAAGAACTGCTGGAAACTGGCAAGGCTGCGCGATAGCGAAGTGGTGATACGCAGCTTGCCGGTAGGCGTCCAGATGTGAGCCAGCTGGCCCACCATGCCGTCGTAGTCGCGGGCCGAGAAATTGTCGTGCTCGCGGTCTACGTAACCCAGCCGCGCGTCGATCAGCGACTTGCCGGTCAGGCGATAGTTGAGCTGCACTTCGGTTTCGCGCTGGTCGAAGCCGTTGTCGAACTGGCTTACGGCGTTGAATTCCCGGCCTTCGTAGTCGCCCGTGGATTGGCGCTGCACGAGACTGATGTAATTGTCAGCACGCGACACATACTTGACACCGACTTCACCACCGCGCTGTACGTAATCGCCTACCGCAGTGAAATCCGAATCGTTGCGCGAGCGTATTTCGGACACGCCGCCCAGCAGATGCAGGCCTGCGCCTACTCGCCAGTCGGCGGTGAAGCTGCGCAATTCGTTGGTTTGCACGCTCTGGCCATTAATAACCTGATTGGTCTGGGTGAGAAAATCAGCGAAATTATTCTGCACCTGCTCCCGGCTCAGGAGGACGGTACCGGTCAGATCGGGGGTCAGCGACCACAACCAGGCAGCGCGATAATTTTTGGCGGTGAAGTCCAGATAATCGTAGGTCTGATAGTCGTTCTTGATTGCCATCAGGTCGAGCTGGAAGCGCTGCAGCGAATACTGCTTGTCGATCTTGATGCCAACATTGTAGGTACTGATGAGGTCGGAACGGCGCGATTTGCCGGCAACTGTTTCCGGATCGGTATCGTCGTCGATACGAAACAGATTGTCCTCGAAGCGATAACCAGCGCCCACAGAGAAATTCAACGCGTCTTCGGGCTGTGCGGCTACCGCAAAACCAGGCGCGGCCAGCGTAAGCACGGCGACGAATACTTGCGGATAAGCCCTTTGGCGGCCGTTTATTCTAGTTTTGATAGCGTGTTTTTTATTAAAACGGATCATTTGCCAATGACCTCACAAAGAAATTTTTAGCGCCGTGCGGTTGTGACTACTGCCCAAGCCGCTCTATATTCCAGGCGGGAATGTTAGCGATTGCCGGGCAATCTCGTCAATTTGTGCGCTCACATTACCATCATGTCGCGGCCCGAGTCTAGGTAATTTCATGAGCTACAGGCGCTTGCAGCGCCTTCCCCTGCTGTCAGGCAAGAAATTATTGACCTGCCGCGACCAAGAATAACGCAGATATCGGACAACCTCTGCAGTGGGCCCACTAAATGCTAATGCAGCCAAATGGAAATCCGGCTTTGAAACCAGGCTGAAAAACGTGAAGTTTCTCCAAATTTATTGCTCAGCTGTTAGCCAGGCACCTGACAAATGTGTTCATCCGTACGGATAAGCAGAAGTCCAGTCCGTAGTATCGACACCGATGAAGGAGCTTTTGGAGTAATTCCCGCCTGCATGAAGCAAGACCAACCCGCTTGCACTCGCCGGCCCGGGAGTAGATTCAATCGCAATTTCATTGTTCCAGATCTTTCAACTTGACATTGGAGCCTAGAATGAAAATTACCTTCAAACAAACTATGGTTGCAGTAGCCTTAATGGGAGCGTTCGGCGTAGCTCAGGCGCAGACGACAACCGCTCTGAACTCTCCGAGCGACCTCACCTATGACCTGGGTGCCGACCCCACTTCCGAAAATGCTTATGTCGTAACCCATGAAGCTGGCAGCTTCAGCGACGTGTATACGTTTACGCTGAGCCAGGACAGCGACACAGTTACCAGCGCCGTCGCTCTCCAACAGCCGAATATCGATGGCGGTGGTTTCGACTACAACATCGAGGGCGGCTCGTTCGGTTTATATAGCGATGCCGATGGCGATGGCATGAACGGTACGCTCATCTCCAGCACAACCTTTGGCAGCAACAACACTTCGTTGACGGCCGACTCGGTTGCAGCCGGTTCCTATTACTTCGTGGTTGCAGGCAATGCAAGCGGCGATCTCGGTGGCATTTACAACTTCACCACCAATACCGCCCCCGTTCCGGAACCGGAAACCTATGCACTGATGCTGGCTGGCCTGGGCCTGCTGGGCTTCGTCGGCAAACGGCGCATGCGTCAATCTTCAGCCAACAAGTTCGCGTGACAATCGGGGTATTTGCGGTATTGCCGCGGATACCTTGCGTCATGTTTATCCAACAATAAAAACGGCCTCTGCAGGGGTCGTTTTTATTTGTATTTCTTGTTTGCCTCCTGACCCAGCCACTGGCTGCAGCTCATCGTATGTTCGTCGTCGTACAGAAACTTTCAGCCATTTCGCCTATTTTCTGATCTCATCTGCAAGTAATGAAAGTCTTCCCTCTCGCATGGACAACCAAACCGTCCCCATTCGCTTTCGCCGCGCTTCCACCTTCACGCTGGGCTGGAACAATCTGCTGTATCTGGCGGCCGCTCTGATCGACCCGGTATCGCTGGTCATTTCGGTATGGGCCGTCGCCTATTACATGCGCGGGGCGCTGACGCCCGATTATCTCGTCCTATCGCTGCTGGCATTCTCGTTGACCCTGCCGGGCAAGGTGCGTCTACAGATGACGTTATGGCAACTATTGCGCAGCATCCTTGGCAGCTGGGCCGTGATCGCCGGCCTGCTGATCGCCTTCGGCTATGCCAGCGGCTACATCCACCTGTTCGAACGCGAAGCCGTGATCTTCTGGCTGTGGCTTGCGCCGTCGATCCAGCTTGTCGTGCACTTCGCGCTGCATAGCTTCGCGCCGTCGCTGGCGCAGATTCAGGGCGAGCCCAAGCGCGCCGTCATCGCCGGTGTCAATGAGCATGGCATGGCGCTGGCGCGCGAAATCGAGCACAACCCGTACAAGACCACCCATCTGACCGGTTTTTTCGATGACCGCGTCAATGAACGCGTGGGCCGGCTGACCGAATTCCCGCTGCTGGGCAAGCTCGGCGATCTGCCGCAGTACGTGCATCAGCACGGCATAGAGGCCATCTACATCTCGCTGCCGATGGCAACCCAGCCGCGCATTCTCGAACTGCTCGACGCGCTATGCAATACCACGGTCTCGATCTATTTCGTGCCCGACATGTTCATCACCGACCTCATGCAGGGGCGCATCGACACCGTCGGTGAAGTCCCGGTGGTCGCTGTCTGCGAAACGCCGTTTACCGGCGCCAACGGCATGGTCAAGCGTGCCAGCGACATTTTGCTGTCTTCACTCATCCTGCTGCTGATTTCGCCGCTGCTGCTCGCCATCGCCGCAGCCATCGCGCTGAGCTCGCCCGGTCCCATCATCTTCAAGCAGCGCCGCTACGGCCTCAACGGCGAGCAGATCCTGGTATGGAAATTCCGCACCATGACCGTATGCGAGGACGGCGACGTCGTGCAGCAGGCGCAAAAGGACGACAGCCGCATCACGCCGGTCGGCGCCTTCCTGCGCAAGACCTCGCTCGACGAGCTGCCGCAGTTCTTCAACGTACTGCAGGGCAGCATGAGCATCGTCGGCCCGCGGCCGCATGCCGTCGCGCATAACGAGCTCTATCGCACCATGATCAAGGGCTACATGGTGCGGCACAAGGTCAAGCCGGGCATTACCGGCTGGGCGCAGGTCAACGGCTGGCGCGGCGAAACCGACAGCCTGGAAAAAATGAAGAAACGCATCGATTACGACCTGGCTTATCTGCGCAACTGGTCGCTGCGGCTGGACCTTTACATCATCGCCAAAACCATCGCTGTCGTATTCAAGGACAAACATGCTTACTAGGCTCATGTACAAAACACTGGCGGCAGCGCTGATTGCCGCCGGCTCCAGCACCGCCGCCTTGGCCGACCCTACGGTCAATGCGGCCACACCGGGCTCCACGGCGTATCGGCTCAAGGTCGACACCGCTTCCGAGATCGATAACCAGATGTACCGGCTGAGAGAGAAACAGTCGCCGGCGCAACGCGCGCAAGGCTCGATGCGCGGCAAGGCAAAGCCGCCCAGTGCCATGCTGATTCTCAACAGCAAGTTGCCGGATCAGGATATTGGCAAATTTACCGACCAGAACAAGCTGGCCGATCTGCCCTTCGCGCGTGAAATCGCGCTGGCCGCCGCCGCGGCCGCGCTAGACCCGGCACTGGTGCATGCCGTCATCTATGTGGAATCGCGCTACCGGCAGAATGCGATCTCGCCCAAGGGCGCCATAGGCTTGATGCAGGTGCTGCCGGGGACGGCGGCGCGCTACGGCATCAAGGATCCGAGCCGTTCGGCGCAAATCAATCTCAAGGCCGGCACGCTTTATCTGCGCGACCTGTTGCGCATGTTCGATAACCGCACCGATCTGGCGCTGGCCGCCTATAATGCCGGCGAAGGCGCCGTACTGCGCCACTCGGGCCGGATTCCGCCCTATCGCGAAACGCAGATGTATGTGCGGGCCGTGCTGGCCAAGTACCAGGAATGGACCGGGCAATCTCCCGGGCACAAACTCAGAAGCGATGCACTGACCGCAGACGCAGACTTCGTGCCGGTACAACCGCATGTCGAGTATCTCGCCGGTACGCGCCTCGACCTGTCCCAGGCCGGCCTGGCAACCAATTACTGATTGATCGTCTTCCTGGTGGCGGCATAAAAAAACACGGGCATGCCCGTGTTTTTTGTTTCCCGAACCGCCTCAGGCTGACGCACCTCCCACTACATGCAGCGCTTCCCGCGACTGGCCTGCCGGATGCTCGCCCATGTTCATGTAAGGCATATGTTCCGGCTCCTGTTCCAGGTCGCCGAGACCGGTATCGACAGCCTCCTCGATCAGCTCGCCGCGATGGTAATTATCCTGGAAGCGCACGATGTCGTCCTCGCCGAGATAGGCACCCGACTGCACCTCGATGATCTCCAGCGGCACGACACCGGGATTCTCCAGCCTGTGCATGGTGCCGAGCGGAATGTAGGCCGACTGGTTTTCCGACAGCAGGAATTGCTCGTCGCCGCGCGTCACCTTTGCCGTGCCGGTGACCACGACCCAGTGCTCGGCACGATGATGGTGCATCTGCAGCGACAGGCAGGCGCCGGGGCTGACGACGATGCGTTTGACCTGGAAGCGATGGCCGTTGTCTATGCTGTCGTAATAGCCCCAGGGACGATGCACCTTGCGGTGCTGGTCGCACTCGGTGCGGCCGTCCGCCTTGAGCTTGGCTACCGCGCTTTTGACCAGGTGCAGATGATCGCGGTCTGCCACCAGCACGACATCAGGCGTTTCCACCACCACGGTGTCTTTCATGCCGATACAAGCGACCATGCGGCTTTCGGCCCGTACCAGCATGCTGCTGCTTTCCATGGTGAAGATGTCGCCGTCGAGCACGTTGCCGTCGGCGTCCTTGTTGCCGATTTCCCACAAGGCATTCCAGGCACCCACGTCGGACCAGCCGGCCGACAGCGGCAGCACGGCGCTCTGGGCAGCATCGCCCGTAATGCGCTCCATGACCGCATAGTCGATCGAATCCGATGGGCAGCCGGCAAATGCGGCGGCGCCGGCGCGGATGAAATCGGTATCCTGCGTGCTCGCTGTCATCGCAGCGCGGCAGGCGTCAAGAATGTCGGGGCGGAAACGCCCGATCTGCCGCAGCCAGGTCGAAGCCTGCACGACGTAAATGCCGCTGTTCCACAGATAGCCGCCTTCGGCCAGATAGCGCTGGGCGCTGTCGGCGTCGGGCTTTTCGACGAAACGCGCGATCTCGGCGGCACCATTGTCATTGATCTGCGCCCCGCATTGAATGTAGCCATAACCGGTCTCGGGCGAGTTGGGCTCGATGCCGAAAGTCACCATGCGGCCTGCAAGCGCCAGCGGAATCGCCTGTAGCAAAGCGGTACGGAATTTCTCGGGTTCGGTCATGACATGGTCGGCCGGCATCACCGTCAGCACCGGGTCTTCGCCGTCAGCTGTGGCCGCCAGGGCGGCCAAGGTCAATGCCGGCGCAGTATTACGGCCTACGGGTTCGAGCAGGATGCGCGATTGCGTCAGGCCAACCTGGTGCAATTGTTCGGCCGTCAGAAAACGGCAATCCTCCTGCCCCACGACCAATGGGAATTCGAGGTGCCAGTCTTCAGGAAACGCCGAAGCGCTGATACGCAGCGCGGTGGCCTGCAGCATGGTGCGATCGCCGGCGAGGTTGAGCATCTGCTTGGGAAACTGCTGGCGCGAAAGCGGCCACAAACGTGTACCGGAACCGCCGCACAAAATGACGGGCAATATTTTCAACGTAATTCCTCTCTTGCATGGGTGCGCGTGACGCGCGGCAGTTGCTGGCCCGTGCTGGCCGGTTTGGGCGGCGGCATCAGGCGTTCGGCCTCTTTCTTGACCACGCCATAGCATTCGCAGACGCGTTCTTCCAGCTTGGCGCGGTCGAGCACGGTGATCTTGCCGCGGCTGTACTTGATAAGGCCCGCCGCCTGCAGCTTGCCGGCGGCTTCGGTGACGCCCTCGCGGCGCACGCCGAGCATGTTGGCGATGAGCTCCTGCGTCATGTTGAGTTCATTGCCCGACAGGCGGTCTAGGCTGATCAGCAGCCAGCGGCACAGTTGCTGGTCGACCGAATGATGGCGGTTGCAGACCGCGGTCTGCGCCATCTGCGTAATCAGCGATTGCGTATAGCACAGCGCCAGGCTCTGCAGCTTGCCGCCCAGCTTGAATTCGCGCTTGATGACGGAGGCCTTGAGCCGATAGCCGAAGCCCGCGCTCTGCACTACGGCGCGACTCGGCGTGGTATCGCCGCCCATGAACAGGGCGATGCCGATCAGGCCGTCGCGGCCGGTGATGGCGATCTCGGCCGAAGCGCCGTTTTCCATGACATAGAGCAGCGAAACAATGGAATCCACCGGAAAGTAGACGTGGCTCAGCTTGCCGCCGGCTTCGTACAGCGCCCAGCCCAGGGGCATGGGCACAAGTTCCAGGTCGGGCAACAGGCGTGTGTAGTCCTCGTCGGGCAAGGCGGCCAGCAGCGCATTTCTTCGGGGATCGGGAGCGACCTTGGAATCAAACATCAATGCAGTCCTTTTCTTGGTTGATCAAATACGCTTCCCCCAGGAAAGGCATCAGCGCGTCATGCTTATTATTATTGGCACGCTGCCCGGTTCAATGCCGCTTGCGCAGCATGCCGGGATCAAGCTGAAGACTAGGCGAAATCAGGGCTTATGTATGTTCGTTAACCAACATAAATTGAGGTCCGGGCCAAGGCATCATCATTGGAGGCGAACAGATTAAATTCCGCCGCTTCCTCGCTCTTGTTACAAACTCGGCAAGCTCGGGCTCAACATTGGAATCATGCGTGTTTACGGGCTTCGCAGCGGAATGTGTACGATAACGCACAGAGTAAAGTTGGGCTCGCGTGTAAAACGTAAAAACCAATTTCCGGTCGCCGACATCATGAAAACTACGATACAGCACGCCCGCCGCCTCTCCCCGATCCACGCCGCAATCCTGAGCCTGACGCTATGCCTGGCCGCAGGCTGCAGCAAGCATGGAGACACCCCGGCGACCCAAGTCGTGGCCAAGGTCAACGGCGACGAGATTTCCATTCATCAGGTCAACAATGCACTGGCTCAAGTCGGCAATGTATCGCCCGAAAATGTCGGTACCGTCCGCCATGAAGTGCTGGATAAGCTGATCAACCAGCAGTTGGCGGTACAGCAGGCGGAAAAGCGCAAGCTGGACCGTTCGACCGAAGTCATGATGAAGATCGATGCCGCCAAGCGCGAAATCCTGACGCGGGCTTATCTGGGCCAGGTGGTGGCCTCGCTGCCCAAGCCGAGCGAAGAGGAGGCCAAAACCTTCTACCAGGAACATCCGGCCCTGTTTTCACAACGCCGTATCTACAACCTGCATGAGATCGTGCTGCAGAACCCGCATCCGCCGACCGAGGATATCCGCCAGCTCATCGCGGACAAGTCACCCGATCAGATCGTAACCGAGCTCAAGCAGCGCAACATCGCCTTCAACACCAGTTCCGGGACACGCTCTGCCGAGCAGATCGCACTGCCGATACTAAGCGGGCTGGCCGATATCAAGGATGGCCAAACCGGCCTGGTGGAAACGCCAGATGCCCTGGTCATCCTGCATGTGGACACTTCGCGTGATGCCCCGGTGAGCGAGGAAACGGCCATGCAGCACATCCCGCAATATCTCGCCAATGACCGCGCCAAAAAGGCCATCAGTGAAGAACTCGAACGTCTCAAGGCCAAAGCCGATATCGAATACCTGGATCAGACCGCCAGCGCAAAAGCTGCTGCCGGCAAGACCCAGTCCAGCAACCCGGGCGTGACTGCCGCCAAGGCAGCCTCGGTCAAGCCGCAGCCGGCGGAAGCCGATGCCCAGTCCAGCACGGCAAAAGGTATCGCCGGACTATAGGCGAGGCGGCTGCTTCACGGCAGCGTGCTGCCGGCAGCACTGTACGCAGCATATCAATCACAAATAACACGAAAATCGAGAGGCCAACTATGCAACGACACAGCTATTTGAAACCCCTGACGATAGCCCTGCTAGCCTTGTACGCCTTCAATGCATACAGCGGCGATGCCCAGCAGGCGCAAACGGAAAACATGGGTACGCAGCAGATGACGATGGCGGCGCAACCGCCCAGCGATTACACCCTGGGGCCGGGCGACATCATCCGCATCCTCGTCTTCCAGAACCCGGATCTCACGCTGGAAACGCGTGTCAGCGAAAGCGGCACCATCAACTACCCTCTGATCGGCAACGTCAAGGTGGGTGGGCTGCCGCTATCGGAAGCTTCGCGCGCGATTGCTTCCGAACTCAAATCGGGCGGCTTCGTGCAACAGCCGCAGGTCAATATCCTGCTGCTGGAAGTACGCGGCAACCAGGTTTCGGTACTCGGCGAAGTCAACCGGCCGGGCCGCTTCCCGCTGGAAACCTTCAACACCCATCTTTCCGAGATGCTGGCCATGGCCGGCGGCATTGAAAGCGCCATCGGCCCCAACGGCGGCGGTTCGGACACGGTAATCCTGTCCGGCATGCGCAACGGCCAGCCGTTCCGCAAGGAAATCGACATCCCGAGCCTGTTCCTTCAGGACCAGCCCGGCAATGACATCATCGTTTCCGGCGGCGACGTGATCTATGTACCGCCCGCTCCGCTTTACTACATCTACGGCGAAGCGCAGCGCCCGGGCTCGTTCCGTGTCCGGCGCGGCATGACCATCCAGCAGGCGCTGGCGGAAGCTGGCGGTCCCAGCCTGCGCGGCACGCAACGCGGCATGAAGCTCTATCGCCGCAATGCCGATGGCGTGGTCGCAGTCACCGAAACCCAGCTGACCG
Organism: uncultured Methylophilaceae bacterium; assembly: GCA_966238525.1. GTDB lineage: Bacteria > Pseudomonadota > Gammaproteobacteria > Burkholderiales > Methylophilaceae > CBILOJ01. Next base: position 9,302 of record CBILOJ010000015.1, read on the forward strand.
ATCTCGTGCAGCCCAATGACGTGATTTTTGTCACTGAAAGCCTGTTTTAAGGAATTTCCATGAATCTGCAACAGCTCTTGCTGATCTTCAAGGCCCGCTACAAGGTCATTCTCGTCACATTTCTCGTGATCACGCTGGGTACGCTGGCGGTCAGCCTGCTGCTGCCGTCGCGCTACACTGCCACGGCTTCCGTGGTGGTGGATGCCCGCTCGCTCGATCCCATCGGCGGTAATCTGGTCGATGGCCCGGTGACGCCGTCCTACCTGCCGACGCAGGTGGACATCATCAACAGCGATCGCACGGCGATGAAGGTGGTCAAACAATTGCGCCTGGCCGAAAACCCCGCCGTGCGCGAAAAATGGCAGGAAGACACCGGCGGTCGCGGGAATATCGAGCCCTGGATCGCCGACCTGATCCAGAAGGGCCTCAGCGTGTCGCCTTCGTCCGAGAGTAACGTGATCATGCTGACCTATTCTTCCGCAGATCCCGCATTCTCGGCCACGGCTGCCAATGCCTTCGCCCAGGCCTACATCAACACCAATATCGAGCTCAAGGTCGACCCGGCTAAGCAATATGCCGAATGGTTCGTCGGCCAGAACAAGGTCCTGCGCGACAACCTGGAAGCCGCGCAGCAGCGCCTGGCCGATTACCAGAAGAAGAAGGGCATCGTCGTTACCGATGACCGCCTGGATAACGAGATGGCCAAGCTCAACGACCTGTCGTCCGAGCTGACCATGGTTGAGGCGCTGACGGCCGACGCCCGAAGCAAGCAGTCCGCCAATCGTTCCAGCGCCCTGGCCGACGTGCGCGAGAACAGCCTGATCATGAACCTCAAGTCCGAGATCAACCGCAAGGAAGCGGCGCTACGCGAAGCGGGCGGCAATCTCGGCCGCAACCATCCGCAGTACAAGAGCATGCAGGCCGAACTCAACTCGCTCAAGCAGCAGCTCGAGGAAGAAACCCGCAACATCGCACAGAGCTTCAGCACCAGCGAAAGCGTCAGCACGGTCAAGGCCGACACGCTGCGCACGATGATTGCCACGCAGAAGCAGCGCATCCTCGACCTCAAAAACGCCCGCGATGAAGCCGCGGTGCTGCTCAACGATGTCAATAACGCGCAAAAAGCCTACGACGCGGTTTCGCAGCGTTACACGCAGACCAATCTGATGAGCCAGTCCGAGCAAACCAACGTCTCGGTACTGACGCCGGCGATTGCCCCGCTCACGCCGTCGTCGCCGCTACCCGTGCTCTACACGCTGATCGCGGCCGTGATCGGCACCATCTTCGGCATTGCCCTGGCGTTCACCATGGAAATGCTGGACCGGCGCGTGCGGATTTCCTACGACATCGAGCAAAGCCTGGGCCTGCCCGTACTGGCGGAACTCAGCCAGCAGCCCAGCGTGGTCACGCGCTGGTGGAGACGATTGCGCGTGTTCCGCCGGCCCAAGACCCTGGAGTTTGCGACCTGAAGCGGCAGCACCTCGTTCCACCACATACGGATACCTAAATTATGCAAACTTCCATGCAACCCTCTTCGACGCCAAATTCGTTGCTGAAGCCCGATTCCGCCGTGCAGCCGATACAGCGCACCAGCAGCGAACATTCGATCGGCGTGATCCTGGTCAAGTCGGGCAAGCTCAGCCCGGAAAAGACCGACGCCGTGCTCAGCCTGCAGAAGAAGAAAAACCTGCGTTTCGGCGATGCGGCCATCAAGCTGGGCCTGGTATCGGCCGAGGACATCCGCTTCGCGCTGTCGCGGCAATATCACTACCCTTACCTGCTGCAGGGCGACGGTACCGTATCCGACGAGCTGGTGGCGGCCTACCAGCCGTTCAGCGCCCAGGTCGAGGCCATGCGCGACCTGCGCAGCCAGCTTATGGCGCGCTGGTTCAAGGCCGCGCAGCCGCACAAGACGCTGTCGTTCGTCAGTCCCGGCAGCGGCGAAGGCCGCAGCTATCTGGCAGCCAATATGGCGGTCATGTTTTCGCAACTCGGCGAGCGCACGCTGCTTATCGACGGCGACATGCGCTATCCGCGCCAGCACCAGCTGTTCAACCTGGAAAACCAGGCCGGACTTTCGTCCATCCTGTCCGGGCGCAGCAACGCCACCAGCATCCAGCACATCACGTCGTTTTCCGACCTGTCGGTGCTGACGGCAGGGCCGACGCCGCCCAATCCGCAGGAATTGCTGGGACGGCCGATGTTCGGCTCGCTGATGACTTACGTGGCGCAGGAATTCGACGTCGTCATTATCGATACGCCGGCCGCCAGCAAATATGCCGACGCCGCCATCATCGCCATGCAGAGCCACGGCGCCATGCTGGTTACCCGGCAGAACATGACGCGCCTGGGCAAGACGCAGCAGCTCGCCAGCGGCCTCGAAGAACTCGGCGTGGAAATGGTCGGCGCCGTGCTCAACAATTATTGAGGCGACATGTCGAGTACAGCCGAGATTCCCCTGCTGCAGAAATCCCTGGCGGCCAGTGCCTGGTGGTCGTGGCTGCCGGTCGCCATCGGCCTGGCCGCGATCTGCCTGCCGTCCTTCCTCGGTCTGGCGCAGACGACCTGGGACACCGAGGAAAACGGCCACGGCCCCATCATCCTCATGGTGGTGATCTGGCTATTCTGGCAGAAGCGCCACGTGCTGCTCGAAGGCGCGCCCCAGCCCGGCTCCGTGCTCGGCTGGACCGCGCTCGTACTCGGACTCCTGGTTTACATCGTCGGCCGTTCGCAGGCGATCAACACGCTGGAAGTCGGCGCCCTGCTGCCCATCCTGATCGGCATCATCCTGCTCATGCGCGGCTGGGCCACCTTGCGCAAGCTATGGTTTCCGCTGCTGTTCCTGTGCTTCATGGTGCCGCTGCCGGGCCTGCTGGTGGAAATGATCACCGGCGCGCTGAAGGCTCAAGTCTCGCTGGTCGCCGAGAACCTGCTCTATTTCGCCGGCTACCCGATCGCGCGCAACGGCGTCATCCTCAGCATCGGCCAGTACAAGCTGCTGGTCGCCGACGCCTGCTCCGGGCTTAACTCGATGTTTTCCCTGAGCGCTCTCGGCCTGCTCTATCTCTACATGATGCAGTACCGCAACTGGGCGCACATCGGCCTCATGCTGCTCGCCATCCTGCCGATCGCCTTCGTTGCCAACGTCATCCGCGTGCTGATCCTGGTGCTGATCACCTACTACTTCGGCGACGCCGCCGGCCAGGGTTTCGCTCACATGGCAGCCGGCATGGTGCTGTTCGTGATTGCGCTGCTGCTGCTGCTCGGCTTCGATGCCCTGCTGCGCGCCACGCTGTTCCGTCCACGGAGTGCCGCATGAACCGCCCCGTCTCCATCATGGCCATCGCCATCGGCGCGCTGATGATGACCTCGGCTGCGCTGGCCGTGGCGCTCAAGCCCAGCGAACGCATGGCCGACGAATTGCCGCCGATCTCGCTGGAAAAAGTCGTGCCGCGCCAGTTCGGCGACTGGCGCATCGACGACAGCATCGTCCCCGTCAGCACTAGCCCCGACGTCCAGGCCAAGCTCGACGAGATCTACAGCCAGACACTGTCGCGCACCTACGCCAACGACCAGGGCCAGCGCATCATGCTGTCGATCGCCTACGGCGCCGACCAGAGCGGCGACGGCAACCAGGTGCACCGGCCGGAATTCTGCTACACGGCGCAAGGCTTCCAGCTCATGGGCAGCCGTATCGGCCAGCTGGCCACCGAATACGGCGTATTGCCGGTACGGCGCCTGCTCGCGGTGCAGGGCCATCGCAGCGAACCGATCACCTACTGGATCACCATCGGCGACAAGGCCACGCTGCCGGGCGTGCAGCGCAAGATCAACCAGTTGCGCTACGGCCTGACCGGCGTGGTGCCGGACGGCATGCTGGTGCGCGTCTCGTCGATCAATCCCGATACCGGCAGCGCCTATGAATTGCAGGCCAAATTCGTGCGCGAGCTGCTGGCCAATATGGACCCGCAGGCTCGCGTACGGACAGCAGGCAAGTTCGGCGCCTAGCCGTTCGATTCCACCCATTCCAACATTTATTCCACAGGAGTTTTCATGTTTAAAGTCGCACTCATTACCGGTATCACGGGCCAGGATGGTTCCTATCTTGCAGAGCTGCTGCTGGAGAAGGGCTACGAAGTGCACGGCATCAAGCGCCGTTCGTCGAGCTTCAACACCGACCGCATCGACCATATCTACGAGGACCCGCACCACGAGGACCAGCGTTTCTACCTGCACTACGGCGACATGACCGACTCTTCCAGTCTCATCCGCATCATCCAGCAGGTGCAGCCCGACGAGATCTACAACCTTGCCGCGCAATCGCATGTGGCGGTTTCGTTCGAGGAACCCGAGTACACCGCCAACGCCGACGCATTGGGCACGCTGCGCATCCTCGAAGCCATGCGCATCCTCGGCCTGCAGAAGAAGACCAAGTTCTACCAGGCCTCGACCTCGGAACTGTACGGCCTGGTACAGGAAATCCCGCAGAAGGAAACCACGCCGTTCTACCCGCGCAGCCCTTACGCCGTGGCCAAGATGTATGCCTACTGGATTGCGGTCAACTACCGCGAGGCTTACGGCATGTATGCCTGCAACGGCATCCTGTTCAACCATGAATCCCCGCGCCGCGGCGAAACCTTCGTCACGCGCAAGATCACGCGCGCGCTGGCCCGCATCAAGCTCGACCTGCAGGAATGCCTCTACCTCGGCAATCTCAACGCCAAGCGCGACTGGGGCCATGCCAAGGACTACGTCGAGATGCAGTGGCTCATGCTGCAACAGGAAAAACCCGAGGACTTCGTCATCGCCACCGGCATGCAATACAGCGTGCGCGACTTCGTCAACATCGCCGCCGCCGAACTCGGCATCCATGTCAGCTGGAAAGGCGAAGGCGTCGACGAAAAGGGCTATGACGAGAGCGGCCGCTGCATCGTCGCTGTCGACCCGCGCTACTTCCGCCCAACCGAGGTGGAAACGCTGCTCGGCGACCCGACCAAGGCCCATCAGAAGCTGGGCTGGAAACCGAGAATCAGCTTCCAGCAACTGGTGACGGAAATGGTGCGCGAAGACCTGACCAGCGCCGAACGCGACAGCCTGGTGCAGGAGCACGGCTACAAGACCATGGCTTATCACGAATAAAGCGAGTTTTGCATATGCAACAGCCTGACATTCAGAAAACGGCCGGCAACGGCCTCGACAAATCGGCAAAGATCTATGTTTCCGGCCATCGCGGCATGGTCGGCTCCGCCATCGTGCGGCGCCTGCAGGCCGGCGGCTACGAAAATCTGCTGATGCGCACCCATGCCGAGCTCGACCTGACCGACCAGCGCGCAGTATTCGACTTTCTCGCACGGGAAAAGCCGGACTACATCTTCTGCGCGGCGGCCAAGGTCGGCGGCATCCATGCCAACAACACCTACCGCGCCGAATTCATCTACCAGAACCTGATGATGGAGGCCAACCTCATCCACGGCGCCTATCTCGCCGGCGTGCAGCGCCTGCTGTTCCTGGGCTCGTCGTGCGTCTATCCGCGCGACTGCCCGCAGCCGATCAAGGAAGAATATCTGCTGACCAGTGCGCTCGAGTGCACCAACGAGCCCTACGCGCTGGCCAAGATCGCCGGCATCAAGATGTGCGAGGCCTATAACGACCAGTACGGCACGCAATACGCCAGCGTCATGCCGACCAATCTTTACGGTCCCAACGACAACTACAACCTCGCCAACAGCCACGTACTGCCGGCGCTGCTGCGCAAGGCGCACGAGGCCAGGCTGCGCGGGGACAGTGCGTTGCCGGTATGGGGCACGGGTAACCCGAAACGCGAATTCCTGCATGTGGACGACATGGCGGACGCCTGCGTCTTCCTCATGGAGCGCGGCGTCGGCTCCGGCCTTTACAACATCGGCACCGGCGAGGACGTCAGCATCCGCGAGCTGGCCGGCATCATCATGGAGGCGGTGGGCTTCGAAGGCGAAGCCGCATTCGACGCCAGCAAGCCGGACGGCACGCCGCGCAAGTGGCTGGACGTGTCGCGCATGAACGCCCTGGGCTGGCGCGCGCGTATTTCGCTGACGGACGGCATCCGCGCCACCTATCGCGATTACGCCGCGCAATTGCAGCAGGATGAAACCGGTGCTGGCGAGGATGGCGTCCGCGGCATGGGACGCGAAGGTCTGCGATCTGCCGGCTCCTTCGCTGCGAACGCATGAAATCAACTGATTGCACCTGGACGGCATCGCCCGTTCTCGGCTGGATACGTATGCTTAAACTGCGCAATCTCTTCAATCGCCACCGCAATGCGCGGTGGGCGCTGGCCGACCAGTCGGTGGTCAGCGGCGCCAATTTCGTCACCGGCATCCTGCTCGCGCGTTTTCTCGGGCCGGAAATGTTCGGTTTGTACGTGCTGCTGCAGGCGGTCCTGCTCTATGTCAACTCGTTCCAGGGCGCCCTGATCTTCCAGCCGATGATGAGCCAGGCCCCGCAATACGCCGACAACGACCAGCGGCACAGCTACCTGCGCGGCGTATTCTCGCTGCAGATCCTGCTGACGCTGACGCTGGCGGTGATTTCGGCCATACTCGCGCTGTTCGCCGACTCGCTGTTCGGTTTCGACGGCCTGCACGCTTCCATCGTCATCGCATTGACCGCCGCGCTCATCGGTTTCCAGCTGCAGGACTGGCAGCGCCGCTACTACTTCGTCGAGGAGCGGGCGCACCTGGCTTTCCTCAACGACGTCATCAGCTACGGCAGCCAGGTCAGCCTGCTGCTGATCGTGAGCTTCAGCGGTCATCTCACGGTGGCCAACGCTTTCTGGATCGTCGCCGCCTCCACCTTCGTCGCCTTCCTGGTCGGCTTCATCAGCAGCCGCTTGCGGCCGCTGGCGAGCCAGGTGCGCTCCGTGCTGCGCGACGGCTGGCGCGCCGGCCGCGATTACCTGGCGGCCTGGCAATTCCAGCTGCTGGGGACGCAAGGCGTATACATGATAGGCGCGGGTATCGTCGGCACCACTGCAGTCGGCGGTGTGCGCGCCACCCAGGGCCTGATCGGACCGATCAACATCCTGTTCCAGGCCATGGAAAACCTGGTGCCGATCAAGGCGGCGCGCAAATATTCCACCGAGAGCATGCCCGGCCTCATGCGCTTCATGCGCATCACCACGCTGCTCGGCACGCTGATGCTGGTGCCTATCCTGCTGCTGCTGTGCTTTTTCGCGCATCCGCTGATCCATGCGCTGTACGGCGACCAGTATCTGGCCTTCGTCTCCCTGGTTTACTGGCAGGCGGCCTACGTCTTCATCCAGTTCTACCAGCGCCAGGCCTTCTTTTTCCTGCGCACGGTGCAAGCTACCGGCATCGTGCTGCGCTCCGGCATTATCACGGCGGCGGTCGCACTGGCGGTCGCGGCGTTGACGGTACCCCGCCTGCAGGAAACCGGCCTCATGCTGGCGCTGCTCAGCGGCACCGGAGCGGCCCTGATCTATTCCCTGATCGCTTCGCGCAAAACTGCCCACCAGTTGCATGCCGAGTCCCGCGATGACGCGGCTGCATCGCCCAATATCGCGAGCCAGTCATCATGAGCCTGCAGACTTCTTCAATCCGCACCCCGATCCGCCAGCTGCAGAAACCGCGCACGCGCAAGGAAAAGTTCGCCGAGCGCAAGGCCGCCGTCGTCGCCGAGCCGCGGCTCAGGATGTCGGATTACTGGTTCCTGGCGGGCCTGTTGCTGGCCCTGTTCTATATTGCCGATCCTTTCCGCTGGTATCTGGAAAA
>CBILOJ010000016.1:0-16773 GCA_966238525.1 uncultured Methylophilaceae bacterium
GCCAGCTTCGGGCCGGATCGCAAGTTGCGCTACTCGCCCTATCTCAAGCCGCGTGTCATCAACGGCATGCGCTGTCTGGCAGTGGATACCAAGCTCAAGGACGTCAACCCCGAAGGTTACGCCCAGCTCATGCACTTTGCCGAGGAAAACCAGCTCAACATCATCGATGATGCCGGCAACAGCCTAGGCATGCAGTAAGCTCGGATCATCCCTTCCCGGCCTTATCTGGCTGAAATTAGGTGTTCGACGTAGGCTTTGGTGATGAGGCCGTGCCTGGTCGCAACAAGCTTGCCCTGCGGATTGAAGATGTAGGTGGTAGGCAGCACGTCGGCCGGCCCGATCTGCGCCGTGATCTTGTCATCGCCAAGCACGATGGGGTAGGACATCAGCATGTCATCGACGTAATCGGCGACCTCCTTGCTGCTCTTGTATTGCATCGCGATACCGATCACCATGAGATCCTTGCCCCTGCGTTCATCGTAAAGCGCAACCAGATCCGGTATTTCCTCCAGACAGGGCGGACACCACGTCGCCCAGTAATTGACCAGCACCCATTTACCGTGATAATCGGCGAGCCGGTGTGACTTGCCCGCCGTGTCGGTTACGCTAAAACCGGGCGCAGCTAAGGCAACGCCTGATATCAGCAACAGGAGTGCGAAGACTGCATGGCGATGCATAATCGATATCATTGCGTATAATCTTCCCTCATCTTGCCAACTTCGACCTTCGCCCCTAGTATCCGTTTCATCGCCACGGTCGCGCCGAGCTCCGTCATGACAAAAACCGAAGTGCGTATTACCATGAGTCGATCTCAGCGGAGTATGCAATGGCATTGATCCTCACTGTTCCTGTTCTGGAAGACCAACCGCTGGCGTTGGCCGAGGCGCGTTCGCAGCACATCATCGAATTCCTCGATACTCTATCCGCAGACTCCCCGCTCGAGGCGGCTTCGGCACTGCTGGATGAAATGCGCATCCTCAACCGGCAGAACATTGCAGCGGAAACACGACTGAAAGCGCTCGAAATCTACTGGCCTGCCGTCCACAACCTGGACGAAAGTCTGGCGGAAAAATACTGCAACACGTCATTGCCCCTGCCTGAGCAGGCGAAAAAGAACGCCGCCACGGCGGAAGCGCTGTGGCTGGAACTGAGTTACGGCTACAAACTGGTCGCGCTCGAGCAGCAGCGCAAGCATTTCAATCCTGACGTCATGCGGGATATGGCGCTGATACTGCAGCGTGCAATTGCGGCCAGTGGTCAACTGCTCATGGTTTTCTACCATACCTATTTTACGCCGCCCGACAACGTCTGGAGCGATCTGCATCAGCTGTACTTTTACGCAGCACAACACGGCCTGCAGGATATGGAAGTGCCGCTGACTGACGAAGACGATCATAGCAGCAGCGTCAGCCTGGTCTACAAGCAGGCTCTGCTGATGGCGCTGGCCGACCCCCAGCATCTGGAAGCGCAAGATATCAGGCTGGTGGCGAGCTATATTGCAGAGCATGCGCAGCACACGCAGATTCAGGGCCTGGCGGCACCGGCGAACCCGGCCGGCGTCTTCCTGGTCCGGCTCGAGGCCGACAAGGGACCGCTTCCCTACGTCAAGCGCGAAGATGATGTCAGCGCCGAAACCGACGTACTGTTCATCACCATGGATCTGGTGCGGCTGACGCACCGGCATCTGCAGGCGCTGCAAACCGGCATGCTGAAGGACGAAGCCAGGCTGCTCAGGCACATGGACAACCCGCGTTACCAGCATATGCTGTTCTATCTGATCCGGCATTGGGGCGCACCGGCACGACGCGTCTTCTCGCGCACACGCGAAAACGATGTGATCGAACTCGGCATCGGCTTGGGCGCTGCGCACTACTTCCTCAACGGCGGGCAATATTACCGTCAACCAGGCGAAAGCAGCGAAGCCGCGAGTGCGGCTGACAGCGGCCCCGAACGCACACCTTCGCGCTGGCAGATTCTCAACATCAGTGCCGGCGGGCTCGGGCTGCGCATGTTTCCGCATACCGAAGATCATGTGCAGGTTGGCGACCTCATCTGCGTCAAGAACAATCTGGCCGCACACTGGTCGATCGGCGCCATTCGCTGGGCCAATCACGACCGCAAGCAACAGCTCAACATCGGCACGCAGCTGATCGCACCCGTAGCCCATGCCGTCGGCATACGTCAGCTCGACCGCGGCACTTTCGAGCGTGCCATCCTGCTGCCGGAATTGCCTACCCTCAAGCAGGAAACCTCAATGATTGCTGCCCCCGGCACCTACAGCCCGGCCCGCGTACTCGAGCTCGACGAAGGCGGTCGCCTGCAGCGGATCATGATTATGCGGCTGGTGGAATCGACGGCACGTTTCGAACGCTTCCAGTTCGCCCGCTTGTAAAGTCCGCCCTGGCAGCCAGATTTGGAAGCCTTGGCGAGACGATGACTTGAGCAGGTTGCCGCGGCGCAGTGCTTCACTTCGGCAATTTTTTTCGCTAGGATAGCAAAAGTCCCTTTTTACCTCCCATCCCTCCGCAACTATTTCATATAGAGGTTCACATGAGCGAACATATTACCCATATAAGCGATGACGCTTTCGAGCAGGAAGTCCTGCAATCCCAGTTGCCCGTTCTGGTCGACTATTGGGCGGAATGGTGCGGTCCATGCAAAATGATTGCTCCCATCCTCGACGAAGTTTCCAAGGAATACGCCGGCCGGCTCAAGGTTGCCAAGCTCAACATCGACGAAAACCAGCAAACACCGCCCAAATATGGCATTCGCGGCATTCCTACCCTGATGCTGTTCAAGAACGGCAATGTCGAAGCCACCAAGGTAGGCGCACTGTCCAAGTCCCAGCTGACCGCGTTCATTGACAGCAATATTTAAGCAAGCTACCCTAATGCCTGATTCCTCGGTTTAATCCGCAATAACAATTCAGGAATCAGGCCCTAATTCCCTAGCACGTCGCAGTTTCTCCGGACAGTTCCGGATTTCAACGAGCCTTCCCCATGCATTTATCTGACCTCAAACACCTTCCCGTGACCGAACTGGTCGAAATGGCCATCGCCAACGAAATCGAAAACGCCAGCCGCATGCGCAAGCAGGACCTGATTTTCGCCCTGCTCAAGAACAAGGCGAAGAAAGGCGACAGCATCTTTGGCGACGGTACGCTGGAAGTGTTGCAGGACGGCTTCGGTTTTCTGCGCTCGCCCGATACGTCATATTTGGCCGGGCCCGACGACATCTACGTCTCGCCATCGCAAATCCGCCGCTTCAATTTGCACACGGGCGATACCATTCAGGGCGAAATCCGCACACCCAAGGAAGGGGAGCGCTATTTTGCTCTGGTCAAGGTAGACAACGTCAATGGGGAATCGCCGGAAAACACCAAACACAAGATCTTGTTCGAAAACCTGACACCGCTGTTCCCGACCGAACCCTTGATACTGGAACGCGATATCAAGAGCGAAGAGAACATCACCGGCCGCGTCATCGACATGATCGCGCCGATCGGCAAGGGCCAGCGCGCCCTGCTCGTCGCCCCGCCCAAGACCGGCAAGACGGTGATGATGCAGCACATCGCGCATGCCATCACCGCCAACCATCCCGACATCATCCTCATCGTGCTGATGATCGACGAACGTCCGGAAGAGGTCACGGAAATGACGCGCTCGGTCAAGGGCGAAGTCGTCGCTTCCACCTTCGATGAGCCTGCCACGCGCCACGTGCAGGTTGCCGAAATGGTGCTGGAAAAAGCCAAGCGCCTGGTCGAGCACAAGAAAGACGTCGTCATCCTGCTCGACTCCATCACCCGTCTCGCGCGTGCCTACAACACGGTGGTACCGGCTTCCGGCAAGGTGCTGACGGGTGGTGTCGACGCCAACGCCCTGCAAAGGCCCAAACGCTTTTTCGGTGCCGCGCGTAACATCGAGGAAGGCGGCTCGCTCACCATTATCGGCACCGCCCTGGTCGACACCGGCTCGCGCATGGATGACGTGATCTACGAAGAATTCAAGGGTACCGGCAACTCCGAGCTGCACCTCGACCGCCGCATGGCCGAGAAACGCATTTACCCAGCCATCAACGTCAACAAGTCCGGCACGCGCCGCGAAGAACTGCTGATCGAGAAGGACATCCTGCAAAAGATCTGGGTGCTGCGCAAGCTGCTGTACCCGATGGACGACCTCGAAGCCATGGAATTTCTGCTCGACAAACTCAAAGCGACCAAGAACAACGCTGACTTCTTCGACTCCATGCGCCGCGGCTAAGGTTGTTCGAGGTCTTGATGGCCGCTCCCGCACCAGCGCTGCGCGATACCGTGTCGCGGCCATCACCCCTCAGCCATGGAATTTCTGCTCGACAAACTCAAAGCGACCAAGAACAACGCTGACTTCTCGACTCCATGCGCCGCGGCCAAGGCATCTTGCAAATACAGGCCACTGAATAATATCGGCTTGCAAACAATAGGCAAAATCCCTATAATTCCGCGTTTCGCGCTTGGCGCGTCATTACCTGCCGCACAAACCGGCTAAAATTGAGGCAAAGATCATGAAAGATGGTATCCACCCAGAATATCGCGAAGGTGTATTTCAGGACATCAGTGCTGATTTCAGCTTTCTGACCCGCTCCACCATCAGTGCCAAAGAAACCATCAAATGGACCGACGGCAAGGAATATCCGCTGGTCAAGATCGAAGTTTCTTCCAAGTCGCATCCGTTCTATACCGGCAAGCAGAAGATCCTGGACACGGCCGGTCGCGTCGAGAAGTTCCGCCAGAAATACGGCATGTAATTTTGTTTTTCCGAAAAAGGCAGCTACGGCTGCCTTTTTTATTGCGGCTCTGCCTGCCACGATGACGTGGGCTTTTGGCGACGATGCTATTACAATTGAGCCCTGTCGCTCATTAGATTGATTCATGAATTCTTGCAAATCGACCCGTTCTGCCGGAGTATCGAGCCGGCCATGAAATTCCAGCTCGAACACGATTGGCAAGGCAACCTGTCAACTCCGCGCGCGCGCATCGGTGAAAAAGCCAAAACCCGACTGCTGATCCTGCTGTGCGCCATCTGGCTCTGCATGGGCCTGGCCGGCCACCAGCCATGGAAACAGGACGAACCGCAGGCCATCAGCCTCGTCAAGTCCATGCTGAACGGCGGTAGCCTGATCGCGCCGTTGGCAGCCGGCCAGGCCGTCATCGACCATCCGCCGCTTTATTATTTGAGCGCCGCCGGATTGGCCAAGCTGCTTACCCCGTTGCTGCCCATGCACGATGCGGCACGACTCGTCAGCGGGCTATGGATGGCCCTCACTTTGCTGCTGGTCGGCATGAGCGGCCGCGAACTGTGGGGCCTGGGCGCAGGCCGTCAGACCACCTTCATCTTCCTCGGCTCGCTGGGGCTGGTTGTGACCGCCCATGTCCTCATGGCCGAAGTTGCCGCTTTGACCGCCTGCGCCATGGGCCTATACGCGCTGGCCCTGTCGCAGCGCCGGCCTTATCGTGCCGCCTTGCTGCTGGGTAGCGGTATCGGCATCGGTTTCCTGAGCAGCGGATTGCTGCCGGCCCTGATCATCGCGCTGTCCGCCTTGCTGCTACCGTTATTGTTCCGCAACTGGCGTGGCCGGAGCTATGCGGTCGCCGCCGGCCTCGGCCTGCTTGTCGCCATACCATGGCTCACGATCTGGCCTGTGCTGTGCTGGCTGACAGCGCCTGAGCAATTGCAGGCATGGTGGCAAGCCGACATTCAGCAGTTCGAAAATTTCAACCACTACTATTTCCTGCGCACCCTGGCTTGGTATGCATGGCCATCGTTGCCGCTGGCCGTCTGGGGATTGTGGCGCTTCCGGCCACTGCTGCTCAAGAACGGGCCATTCCAGCTGCTGATCGTATTTTTTGTTGTTGCCTTTGCGCTGATCGGGCTTGCCGCCGATACGCGCGAGGTCTACGCCATGCCTTTGCTGCTGCCGCTCGCAGTATTTGCTGGCGGCGCCGTCGATACCCTGCGTCGTGGCGCAGCCGGCGCATTGAACTGGTTCGGCATCATTCTGTTCGGCATGATGGGTTTTCTGATCTGGCTGGGATGGTTTGCCATGATGACGGGTTGGCCGGCCAAGCTCGCTGAACGCATGCATTTCCTCTCGGGCATCGCCGAACCGCATTTTCACTGGCTAAGCTTTCTCGCGGCACTCGGCATCACGCTGGTCTGGCTCGTGGTCGTGGCCAATGCGAAACGCTCCAATCGCGCTGCCGTCAATGACTGGGCGGTGGGCATCACCATGGCGTGGAGCCTGCTCATGACCATATGGCTACCCTGGATCGATTCCGCGCGCAGCTATGCACCGGTCATGAATAGCATCAAAGCCGCCCTGCCGCAGGATTTCGCCTGCATGACCAGTCGCAACCTGGGCAGTGCGCAACATGCGCTGCTCGACTATTACGCCGGCGTGCAAGCGCATCCGTTCGAAATCGTGCAGCGGCTGGATTGCGATCTTTATCTGCTACAGGATGAGCGCGGCCAGAAAAAAATCGAGCCGGGGCCGGACTGGCACCTGATCTGGCAGGGCAAACGCGTGGCTGATCGTCGCGAGAGCTTTCGCCTTTATCAGCGCGACATGACGGACTGATCGCCTAGACCGGCCTACTCGGCCAGCTTTCTGCGCAACGTCCCATTTTCGAGCCGTAGTACGACCGCATGCTGCAAGGCCATGAGTTCGGGATCGTGCGTGGCCATCAGCACGCAATGGTTGGCATCGCACATCTGCCGAACCAGGCCTGCCACCTGCCGCCGCGCCTCTTCGTCCAGGTTGGCGGTCGGCTCGTCCAGCAGCAGCACGTCAGGATTGATGATGCGCGCCCGCGCCAGAGCGACACGCTGTTTTTCCCCTCCGGACAGCCTGTGCGGAGGCACCTGCGCCAGATGATGCACACCCGCCCAGCTCATGGCCTCATCGACCAGGAGCGCGTGTTGCCGATGCGGCGTCCGAGCCGCCTTGAGTCCATAGCTGATATTGGCCCTTACGCTGCTGCTGAACAGATATGGATGCTGGTGCAGATAAATGACTTTGGGAGCCAAGTGTGCACAGATGGCGTTTAGCGGCACCGCCCTGCCATTGAAATGCATGCTGCCGATCTGCGCCGGCTCGAGGCCCGCCAGCGTGCGCAACAACGTACTCTTGCCGGCGCCGTTGTCGCCGGTCAATACATAGCTGCAACCGCGCGCCAATGTCAGCTCGTCGAGCGCGAACAGCGTCCGCGCGCCATACGCTTTACGCAAATCCCGCACCTGCAACAGACTCATCGCATGCCCCCGCGGCCCTGCAGCAACGCCAGGCCGAAATTGATCACCAGCGCAATGGCGATCAGCACGATGCCTAGGGCGATCCCCTGCACGAAGGCCCCCTTGCTGGTTTCGAGCGCGATTGCCGTCGTAATGTTGCGCGTCACACCGGCGATATTGCCGCCGACCATCATGGCACAGCCGATTTCGGAAATGACACGGCCAAAGCCGCTCACCATCGCGGCAATCACCGCGAAGCGCACTTCGAACAACAAGGTCCAGGCCGAGCGCATTCGACCTGCACCCAAGGTGCGCGCGGTTTCAGCGGCACGGCTATCCACCCCTTGTACCGCAGCCAGCGTCAATGCCGCCAGGATGGGAAAGGCAAGTATGGCTTCGCCGATAATCATGGCTTCCTGCGTGAACAGAAGATGCAAGCCGCCGAACGGTCCTTGCCGCGACAGCAACATGTAGAGGATGAGACCGATGACCACGGTGGGCAGCGCAAGCAAGGTCTGGACGATGACGATCAGCAGGCGGCGACAGGGAAAACCGTAATGGGCAAGCACGAAACCCAGCAGGATCGCCGGCGGCGACGCGAGCAGCAAAGCCACCAGGCAGACTTTGACCGAAATGTAGATGGCGATCCACAGGTCAGGGTCGCCGGCCCACAATAGCTGCAGTGCGGTCAGCGTGGACTGCAGCAATTCCATGGCTTTGTTATGTCTATCGGTGAGCGGAAGGCGTGAACAGCTGTTCACCTTCCATCTTGTAGGAGGCGATCAATGCCTGACCAGGTTTGGACGTCATCCAGTCGATCAGTGCGGTCGCACCGCGGTAATTGATTTCGGGATATTTTTTCGGGTTGACCGCAATAATGCCGTAAGGGTTGAACATGCGGGCATCGCCTTCAAGCAGAATGGGAAGGTCAAGCTTGTCACGATAGCTGACATAAGTACCGCGGTCGGTCAGAGTATAAGCGCGCATTTCGGCCGCCATGGTCAGCACTTCTCCCATGCCTTGTCCGGCAGAAAAATACCAGCGAGGTTCGTTGTCCGCACCAGGTGCCATTCCGGCCTGTTGCCAGTACTGCTTTTCCATCTTGTCGGTCCCGGAATCGTCGCCGCGCGAGACGAATCTGGCATGGCTATGCGCGATTTTTTGCATGGCATGCACCACATCCTTTTCGCCCTTGATCCGGGCCGGATCCTCCGGCGGACCGATCAGGACGAAATCGTTGTACATGACATCGCGACGATCAACGCCATGACCGGCCGCCACGAATTTATCTTCCGCCGCGCGCGCATGCACCAGCACGACGTCGACGTTGCCATCCTCACCCAGCTTGAGCGCCTTGCCGGTACCGACGGCGATCACATGCACCTTGCAATGACAGTGTTGTTCAAACTTGGGCAGCAGATAATCGAGCAGACCGGAATTGGCCGTGCTGGTCGTTGTCGCCAGCCGGATAACATCATCGTCAGCCGCAGCGGCGCTGATTGAAAACGCCAGCAGCAACAGGCAAGTTTGCAGCAGTGTTTTAAAATGTCGCATGATGGGCCTCTTCTTTTAGAAATCGAACTGGGCGCGCATGGTCAGCGCATCCTCATCGTCGAGATTCTTGCTGTTCACCAGCACCGGCATATCGTAGCGGGTATGTACCAGATTGGTGACGATGCGCACATTGGGATTCAGAATCCAGTTGGCGCCCAAGGTCCAGGCATCGGCTTCGTTGGTTCCTGTTGCGCCTCCCAGCTTGAAATCCGAGCCGTCGAACTGGCTATAGCGCAACCCGAGCTGCAACGCGCCCCAGCCGCTGCCGCCGCTAGTGAAATTACGCTTGGGATGCAAGCGGCCGAATACGCCGTTCCGATAGCTCCTGGCGAACGTCTCACCGGTCACGTTCCACATGGCGCTGGCATACCAGGCATTCAGATCGTGCTCGTAGCCCGAGCCGTCGAATCTGGTTTCGATGTATTCGCCTTGCAGCTTCAGCGGACCGTAAGCCAGCGCTGTCTCGAAGCCGTCGCGTCGGCGGTCGATATCCTCGTTCAATCTGCTGGTGGAAAAGAACGTCAAGCCGCGGCCCTCGGTGCGGGCACTTACAGAATTATTCGACGCTTCATTGCCTTCATGACCGTCTGCGTAAAATCCGCCAATGTGCAATACCGCATCTTTCCATCCCGCCATTTCCGCAATATTGCCGGTAATGCGCACAGTAGCGTCCTTGCCGTCGTTGCGGACATCGTTTTCGTCAGCCGTGCCAGTGCCGTTGACGTAGGCCACGCTGTAGTTGATGCCGGTCCAGGGTGAACCGAATACCATGACGCCGCGGTCGAAGGTGCCGCCCAGCAGCGCGTCAGCCAGTGAACGCTCCTGGAAATCGGTGAAATTGGTACTCATGGCACGCTCCAACCCATAAAACGGCTTGAACTGGCCCAATCGGACTTTCGCTGCCTTGAACTTGTTGATGTCGATATAGGCATAGGTGAGCACGGTGCTGGCGCTTGAATACTCGCCTTCTACGCGCGCCACATAATCGTTATAAAAGGTGAAAGTGCCGCCAAGGCGCGCACGGCGCAGGCTGAAGGTGTCCGCAGCATCGGCGTCGGGCGAGAACTGCCGATAGTCAGCCTGTACCCGGCCGTTGATGGCAAACTTCCAGTTGCCGCTGTCATCACTGAACGTGATTCCATCCTTGAACGCCGCATATACCGGGCTGCCCTCGACCTTTTTCTTCTCAGGCGATGGCACCACCTCCGTCTGCTTGTTTGCCACTGGCGCTGCCGCCATCTGCTGTCGCATTGCGGCCAGTTCCTGGGTCAATGCCTGCAATTGTTTTTCCAGCTCGCGCATGCGCGCCTCGGTATTACCGGTTTCCGCCTGTGCAGTAGCAGTGAATGCCGTCATTAGTACAGCGGCAAGCAGCAGGCCTTTAGGCTTGTGAGCCATCTCCCCTTCTCCCTTGTTATTAATGTCCGCTCGCATTCGGAACGCGAATTGCAGCAAACCGCTATATTAGATCATATATAACAAAGCCGACAATGAGACCTCGGGCAGCGACCAGGATTACTTAAGGAAGAGGCGCCAGCAAGCGGCTTAGCGCTTCAAGTTCGCTGCTCACGGCCTGCCCGGCTTTAGTTTCGATTTCACGGTAACGACGCAAGACCTCGCGCCCAAACTCGGTCACGTGGGCACCACCACCACGGCTACCGCCAGTGGCGGTGGCAACCAAGGGCTGCCGGAAACTCCGGTTCATGGTATCAACCAAATCCCAGGCGCGCTTATAGGACATGCCGAGCTGACGGGCGCCCGCCGAGATCGAGCCGCTGCCGGCGATCGCTTCGAGCAGATCTGCCTTGCCGGGGCCGATGGCGGAGACCTGTCCGAACGGCAAGTGAATTTTGATATTTTTAGCGGTCATAACAAGAGAGTACAGCTAGCGTTGCACGCCCGGCACCATACATAACCCTATGGGTTACGGCGTTGTTAAAGCCGGTCGAAACGCTTAAAATCCAGTATATTAACGCATCCGACGCAAGGCCCATACGCCACCGCAATGTCCCCCGTTACGCAAATTGTTCCACACGCCGAAGCCCGGCTCATCGACCAGTTCGGCCGCCGGGTCGATTACATTCGTCTGTCGATCACCGACCGTTGCGATTTTCGTTGCGTGTACTGCATGTCGGAAGACATGACCTTTCTGCCGCGCGAAGAAGTGCTGACGCTGGAAGAATGCGCACGCCTGGTCAGGATTTTCGTCGAACTCGGCGTCAGCAAGGTACGCATTACCGGCGGCGAGCCTCTGGTGCGCAAGAATGCGTTGTGGCTGTTCGAAGAAATCGGCCGTCTGCCGGGCTTGCGCGAACTCGTCACCACGACTAACGGCTCGCAATTGGCGCATCAGGCGCAGGCCTTGCGCGCAGCCGGCGTCAAGCGCGTCAACATCAGCCTCGACAGCCTGGATGCCGAGCGATTCCGCAAAATCACGCGCGTGGGCGAGCTTGACAAGGTACTGCGCGGCATCGAAGCCGCCAAACAAGCCGGCTTCGACAACATCAAGCTCAATACCGTCCTCATGCGCGGCGTCAACGACGACGAAGCGCTCCCCCTGCTCGAATTCGCCATCGCACAGGGCATCGATATCTCCTACATTGAAGAGATGCCACTTGGTGAAGTCGACCATACGCGCGGCTCCACCTATGTCAGCAACGAAGCCACGCTGCGGCTTCTGCAAAGGCATTACAACCTGATCGGCAGCTCCGAATCCACGGGCGGGCCGGCACGCTATTGGCGCATACCGAACACGCAAACGCGCGTGGGTTTCATTTCGCCGCACAGTCATAATTTCTGCGAATCGTGCAACCGCGTACGCATCACCTGTAAGGGCGAGCTTTACCTGTGTCTGGGCCAGGAGGACAAGGTAGACCTGATGCCGCTGCTGCGTAATTTCCCGCATGACGATGAACCGGTCATCGAAGCGATCCTCGACGCCATGCGGATCAAGCCCAAAGGCCATGACTTCGATCTGCGGCGTGCCGCGCCCGCGGTGGTCAGATTCATGTCGGTCACTGGCGGCTGATCCTCAGTCCCTGCTTCCATGCAGCGCCGTCCCATCATTAGCCACGCCAGCCGGCCGCTTACCTATACGGTGCCGGCGCTTGACGAACATGGTGCCAGCGTGGCGACCGAGATCGCTGGCGAAGGTCCGCTGACGCTTTACCTCGACAAGCGCGAGATCGTCACGCTGATGACGCTGGGCGCCGCCCCTGAGGCGCTGGCCATCGGCTATTTGCGCAACCAGCGCCTGCTACGCAGCATAGAAGAGATCGCCGAAGTCCAGGTCGATTGGGAGACCGAAGCGGTGGTGGTTACCACGCATGGCGGCAGTGCCGGCCTCGACCAGCGCTTGAGTAAACGTACCGTCACCACAGGTTGCGGCCAAGGCACGGTATTCGGCGACCTCATGGAAGACATCGACAACATTCACTTGCCGCAGCAGGCGGTACTGCAGGAATCCACGTTGCGCGCCTTGCTTGACAATGTGCGCACCTACGACAGCCTATACAAAAAAGCCGGCGCCCTGCACGGCTGTGCATTGGCCCTCGGCGGCGATATCCTCTATTACGTCGAAGATGTCGGCCGCCACAACGCGGTGGATGCCATTGCCGGCATGATGTGGCTGGACGGCGTTAATGGCGACGATAAAATTTTTTACACCACAGGGCGTCTAACCAGCGAGATGGTCATCAAGGCGGCACAGATGCGGATACCGTTTCTGGTTTCGCGCTCCGGCCTGACGCGTATGGGATGGGAAGTGGCAAACCGGGTCGGCATCACCATGATAGGCCGCTCCCAAGGCAGGCATTTTTTAATATTCACCGGAGCCGAGCGCTTTTGTTATAGCGCCGCTATCGCGGAAAGCAAGGAAAGTTCTACCACATGAGTATCACAGGCATCATATTGGCAGGCGGCAAAAGCCGCCGCATGGGCGGCGTGGACAAGGGGCTGATTGATTTTCTCGGCAAACCGATGGTCGCGCACGTGCTGCAACGCCTTACGCCGCAAGTCGACGAAATCCTGATCAATGCCAATCGTGAAATAGAGCGCTATGCCGCCTTCGGCCTGCCCGTGGTACAAGATGATATTGCCGATTTCGCCGGGCCGCTGGCCGGCCTGCACAAGGGCATGCGTGTGGCCCAGCATCCTTATGTGCTCATGGTGCCTTGTGATTCTCCGTTGCTGCCGATGAACCTCGAGCGCCGCCTCATGCGCGGCCTGCTTGAGCGCGACGCTGATCTGGCGGTCGCCAAGACCGGAGCGCAGGCGCATCCGGTATTCTGCCTGTGCCGCAAGAGCCTGTTGCCAGATCTTGAGCAGTTCCTGAATAGCGGCGGGCGCAAGATCGATGCCTGGTACAGCAGGCTCAACGTCGCCGAGATTTCGTTCAACGACAACCCGCAGGCCTTCGCCAACATCAATACGCCCGACGAGTTGCTGGGGCTGGAACAAGCTGCCTGAACGCCGGCATGAATGCAGATAACACGCCACTGCTGGGTTTCTGCGCCTACGGCAGCGGCGCCGGCAAAACTACGCTCTTGACCCGGTTGATTCCGGTGCTGTCCGCCCACGGGCTGCGCATTTCGGTGATCAAGCATGCGCATCACACCTTCGACATCGACCACCCTGGCAAGGACAGCTTTCGTCTGCGCGAAGCGGGCGCCGTGCAAATGCTGCTCGGTTCGAGACGACGCTGGGCTTTGATGACCGAGCTGGACGATGATCTCCGGGCCGAGCCCAGCCTGCAAGAACTGCGCTCGCATATGGATGGCGCGCTCACAGACCTGATCCTGGTGGAAGGCTTCAAGCACGAAGCCATCCCCAAAATCGAAATCCACCGCCCGATGCTCAACACGCCACTATTGGCCGATCAAGACAAAAATATCATTGCCGTAGCGAGCGACGGGCCGGTCGCGACCCAGCTGCCGGTACTCGACCTCAACGACATGAACGCAATTACGGCCTTCCTCCTGCACTGGCTGCAGGAACAACGGGCCGACGCCAAATTCGTATCCGCCCGATAATACAGGTCACGTCGACCAGCACCGAACAAAGGACTCTTCATGCCCGAGCCATCCGCCCATAAAGCCATTAGCGATCTCGTCAGCGGCGCCAGCTGCCTTGACGACTACGATCCAAACTCGATGCCGGTACAGGCCGCGCGGCGCTATATCCGTGATTACCTGAGCCCCGTCGCCGCCAAGGAAAGCGTTGCCTTACGTGGCGCATTAGGCCGCGTGCTGGCAGCCGATATCCTCTCGCCCTGCAACGTACCCAACCACGACAACTCAGCAATGGATGGCTACGCTTTCAACGCCGACGATCTTCAATCGGACGGCGAGACGCGTCTTAGCGTCATCGGCACCGCTTTCGCCGGCCAGGCCTTCGAAGGCAGCATCAACAGCGGCGAATGCGTACGCATCATGACCGGCGCCGTCATGCCGGCAGGAAGCGATACGGTGGTAGTACAGGAAAGAGTCGCGACAGAAGACGACTACATTCGTTTTACCAACGGCCCCAAGCGCGGCATGAACATGCGCTATGCCGGCGAAGATCTCAAACAGGGCCAAGTCGTCCTGCCGGCCGGCCACCTGATGCGCGCGGCGGATCTGGGCCTGATCGCCTCGCTCGGCATCGGCGAAGTCAGGGTTTACCGCCGGCTGCGCGTCGCTTTCTTCTCCACCGGTGACGAGCTGGCCAGCATCGGCCAACCGTTGGCCAAGGGGCAGGTCTACGACAGCAACCGTTATACCCTCTACGGCATGCTGGTGCGCCTCGGCGTCGAACCGATCGACATGGGCGTGGTGCGTGACGATCCGCACTTGCTGGAACAGGCGTTGCTGGAAGCTTCTTCTTGCGCCGATGTCATTCTCACCAGCGGCGGCGTATCGGTGGGCGAAGCCGATTTCATGAAGCAGCTGCTGGAAAAACGAGGCCAGGTCGTGTTCTGGAAAATTGCCATGAAACCCGGCCGCCCGCTGGCTTACGGCAAGGTGGGCGATGCGCATTATTTCGGCTTGCCCGGCAATCCGGTTTCGGTCATGGTCACGTTTTACCAGTTCGTCCGTGAAGCCATGCTGGTACTCATGGGACAACCCCAGCCGGCGCCCTTGCCGCTGCTCGAAGCCGTCTGCGTCGAGGACATCAAGAAGCTGGCGGGCCGTACCGAGTTTCAGCGCGGCATCCTGTTTGCCGACGGCGACAGTTGGAAAGTGCGGCCGACCGGCAACCAGGGCTCCGGCATTCTGCGCTCGATGTCGGAAGCCAATTGCTTTATCGTGCTCGATGAGCACGTAGGCAATGTCGCCGCGGGCACCCGGGTAAAGGTACAGGTGCTGGAAGGCATGGTTTAAGCGCGGCCGCTATCGCAGACTGTTTCTTGCTTCCTGCAGCGAGCCAAATTGGAGATGATGCCTAAGCAATGAAACAGCAACGTGCGGTCGATTCTCGGCCGAATTCGGACAATAAAAAAGGCGCGAACGCGCCTTTTTCTCGAACGGGACTAGCGTTAACGCCACCAAGACATGCGACCCATGGTGTCATCACGATCGATGACCCAATGCTTGAGCGCGCCGACCACATGCAGCGCAATGAAACCCAGCAATATCCAGGCAGCGATCTCGTGAACCGAGAGAAAAGCCTCGCGTATGCTCTTGTTGTCCATGCCCTCGATCAGCACCGTGCCGAACCATTTGACAGAATATTTGCCGTAGGCCGACATGATGATACCGCTCAGCGGCATCACGATCATGAGCAAATAAAGCGCCTTATGCGAGAGGCCGGATAAACGACGTTCCCAGGCCTTCCAGCTATCGAGCGGCACCGGCGGCTTGTGGATAAAGCGCCAGACGATACGCAGAACGATCAACGCCAGCAGGGTGATGCCGATGGATTTGTGCAGGTTGAAATAAAGCGTGCGTGGCGATATGGGTTCGGCTACTTGCAAAGTATAGATACCGAGATCGAACAAATCAAAGGCGGCGACCTTGGGCGCATCCTTGGGCAACCCGGTCATCCACAGACCGAAGGCAAGCATGCCAAGTATGGCAAAGCCGATGAGCCAATGCAGGAAAACTGCAGTTCTGGTGTAGCGTATGGAAGAAACGTTCATAGAAGCCATTCCTAAATGAAATACTGCAGGGCTTAAGCCGATCTGCAACTGTTGTGAGCGGTACGTTACCAGGCCGTACGGCACAACCGTTGTGCGACTGACGATTTTAATTGTTATTCTCCATCTTTGCTAATGCGTGGCATTGAGTCGCATAGCACCAGTGTGACGACACGGAGATACTCAAGTTCAACGCCGTGCAACTTGGCATCACTTAAGAACTCCAATGACTGGGCCACATGCCATCACCGAGATAGCCGTGTCATAGCGCCAGCAAGGCTAAAACCGGTATTCGGCGGCAGCTCAAGAATGGCGCCGCAATCAACGGCTGCAAAAGCGCATGGCGCGAGGCTTGCGGTATAATCAGGACCGATATTTTCTAGCGAAACATAAATAAAGACCAACGCAGCAGCAATTCCGGCATACCTTCCCTTGACAACCAACCCTCAACCTCGTGGTGCGCGTGACCATACTTTTGTCTGGGCCTTGCTGCTGTCGATCGCCCTACATGTGTTCGCCATGGCCAGATTGCCCGGGCTCCATCTCAAGGATGTGCCGAAACCTAAAATCATCGAGGTCCAGCTGGCGCCTCCGATACAGCCGGAAACCATAGAGCCTGAACCCGCCCCTCCGGCACCAGAACCGGAGCCAGAGCCGCCAAAACCCAAGCCCATACCAAAGCCGCAGCCCAAGCCCGAACCCAAACCGCTGCCTGTGCCCCAGCCGAAACCGCTGCCGGAAATCGAGCCGGCGCCGATGAGCGAAGAGCCGGCCCCCATCGAAACGCCCGAGCCCCAACCTGTGCCGCCGCCGGTTATGAATGCCGCACCGAGTGAAACG
>CBILOJ010000017.1:0-16489 GCA_966238525.1 uncultured Methylophilaceae bacterium
GATCTTGCGCATGGCTTCTATCGCGGCTTCGCAGGCAGCAAGCGCCTGCGGCTGCGATTCGGCCAATACGAGGAAGTTGCCGCCGCCGATGGCACGTACCATGCCCGTGGTTTCCTCGGTCATGAATTCGCCGTCCATGACCGGCACGCGCCAGTAGCGCTTGCCGCCGAACACCTTGGAAATCTGGAAGCCGTCGCCGAAAAAGCGCAGATTCTTGCCGAGGCTGATGCGCGTGATTTCGGGGTAGCCGCTGTCTATGCCGGAGAATGCGGCTGCGGTAGGGCAGGTGAGGATGCACTGGCCCATGCGCGTCTCGAGCTGTTTCATGAGTACGGCGCTGCCCATGGCGAACATGAGAATGGCGACGCCGGGGCGGCCATCCGGTGTTTCGCTGGGATCGAGCTCGCGTTCGATGCCGGCTTCGACGCCGCAGCCGATGACCGAAGTGGCGAAGCCGGTCATGGCGTTGGCGGCGTTGTAGGCCCATTTGAGGTTCTGCGCCGTGATCAGCACGCGTGTACCACGCATGCCGAAAGCTTCGGCGAAGGTGTCGTCGATCTGTACGCCGTTGATGATCATGCGTTGGTCTCGTGCAGTGTGCGGCCGGACGAGATCCGGCATCCAGTCAAAGTTTCAAAGCGCTGGATTCCAGCTTGCGCTGGAATGACGGCGTGGAGGGGAGGCATCAAACGAATCACGCCGTCTTCTCCCTGCGCCCCTTGCATTCCTGCACGACGACGCGCCCGCGGCCGCCCTCGGCGATCTCGTCGTCGGCGACCTTGAAGTTTTCCATGCTCATGGTGTGGTACTTGTCGAAATACTGCTTGATGTCTTTCTCAATGCCGCGGTCGAATTCCGGTCGTACCGTGTGCGTCGCACCCCAGGTGACCTTGACTACTTCACCGTTGCGCACGACGAGCTGGCCGTCCTTGAACACGTAGTCGGGTTTGGAGAACATCTTTTCGCGATCCGGGTCGTCGGTATAAACCGTGATGTCGGCGCCGGCGCCGATGCCGAGATGGCCGCGGTCATGCAGGCCGACCAGCTTGGCGGCGCCGGCGCGCGTCATGATGGCGATTTCGTACAGCGAATATTCGCGGTCGATCGAGCTCAGCGTGCTCATGGCCTGCGCGTCGAGGTTGAGCTTCTCGAACATGTCGTTGCGGAAGCCCTTGTCCATGAGCAGGCGGATCAGGTGCGGATAGCTCGTGAACGGCGCGCCGTTGGGGTGATCCGTGGTCAGGAAGATGCGCCAAGGATCCTCGGTCAGCAGGAAAATCTCGAGGCCGATCGCCCACTGCAGCGCGTTGACGAAATTCTGGTCCTTGTACTTGAACGGCACCACGCCGCAGCCGGCATCGCACTCGATGTCCATGATTACCGACTTGCGCGGGCTGCCATGGCCGGCATTGCGGAACTGGTTCATGCTGTCGCCGGAGCAGGTCACGGTCTGGCCGAACAGGATCTGGCCGACGTCGGCCGAGACGTTCTTGTGCTTGTTGATGGCTTCGGCAATGGCGGCGGCGCCCGACGAGAACTTGCGGTCGCCCTCGGTGCCGTAGCTGTGGAACTGGATGTGCGTCAGGTGCACCGGGAAGCCCTCGACCGCGCCCATGTTCTTGAGCGTGGTCTCGACGTTGCACGGCACGCCTAGGTTGTTGCCGTGCACGTGCAAGGGGTGGGGGATGCCGAGTTCGTAGACCGCGCGCGACAGCGCCTTCAGCACTTCGCGCGGGCTGATGTCGTAATAGGCGTTCTTCTCGTCGAGATCGAGGAAGCGCTGGTTGAACTTGAAGGCGCTGATGCCGCCCGGATTGACCACCTTGATGCCTATGCATTGCGCGGCGCGCATGGTCCAGGCGACATAATCGTTGATCGCGTTCTGGTCCTGTTTCGCCGTCAGCATGCGCAGCAGGTAATCGTCGCTGCCGAGCATGGCGTAGCCGCCCTTGTCGATGATGGGCGTATCGCCCATTTCCAGGTGCGACTGGCGCGCATTGACCGGCATCAGCGCCGGCTCGAAACCTGCCGTGTAGCCCATCTCGGCATAGCGATAGCCCGTGGTCAATGTCGAAGGAGCGGCATGGCCACAACCGGCGCGGCAGGCGTCGGTATGCGCGTAAGGGTCGCCGCGATGGTCCTCGGGCAGCATGAGTCGGGCGATGTTGACCTTGCCGCCGCCGATGTGGGTGTGCATGTCGATGGCGCCGGCCATGACCACCTTGCCGCGCAAGTCGTATTCCTGCGTGACGGGTTCGCCGTCGGTCGGTGGCGCGACGATGCGGCCGTCGCGCACGAAAAGGTCCATGACCTTGCCGTCGATCTGGTGAGCCGGGTCATAAACCCGGCCACCGCTAAGCTTGATCAGCATGATGTGTTCTTTCTCGGAAGTGCAGCCTCGATGGCCGCCAGCACTTCGTCCAGTCTGGGTAGAGGCGTGTCGCGCAGTTTTTTCAGCGGCAACGCGACGGAACTGTCGCTGCGGAACTGCGTGCCGGTGCAGTCCATGCCTGGTACTGCGACCGGAATGAATACCTCGGGTTCATGCTCGAATTGCATGGCCGGATGGCCGAAGACGACCGTGGACGCCGGGTGCTTTGGCGGCTGGCGCTCAGGGCTGAAGCTGCTGATCCACAACAGGGCATCGGCCTCGTCCGTCGCCAGCATGTGCTCGGCGCTGTAGTGGTAGGGGTCGTAATCGGGATGGCCTCGGCGGTACGAGCTGCGGAACGGGTAGCCGCTGATCCAGGCACTGGTATTGTAAGCGCCAAGGTCGCCGTCGGAGCCGCTCAATGGCAAACCGGCGCTGCGCGTGGTTTGATTCAGCGTGGCCACAATGCCGGCGATGTTTTGGATTGCAAGCTCGGCATGCGGGAAATTCAGTGCGCTCGCCGTCCAGGCGATGACGCTGTATTTTGCATTGGCGAGCCGTTCGGCCAGCTTGCGCAAGTCGGCCACGGCGATGCCGGCAACTTCGGTGGCAGCCAATGGCTTGCCGCTGCCGATTGCACGCAGTGTCGCCAGCACTTCAGGAATCTTGTCCAGATCGCAGGGCAGTACGGTGGGCTGGTGGCCATCAGGAGAAATGCCGGCGGAGGTGTCGATGTCGCGGCCGCCGAGATAGACGATTTCACGCGCAGCGGTCGCCTGGCCGAACATCGATTCGGCGTTCCAGACGTTGCGTTCGAAGAAGCGCGGAAAATAGCTGACGATATCGGTGCCTACGATCACGAGCAAATCGACCCGATTGCGTACCTCGGTCAGCGTGGTGATCTGCCAGCCGGAATTCTGCAGCACCAGCAGATTGCGCATCGAACTCTTGGCGTTCATGTGATCGATGGTGGCGCCGGTCGTTTCCGCCAGATTCATGACGGCGCGCATGCCTTGGACATCGGTGCCCAGCCCGGCGATGAGCGGGTGATTTGCTTGCGCTATGATTTGTACCGCTCGGGCGACGGCGGTATCGAGGTCAGTATCTTTGCCGGCAATGCGCGGGGAAGAAAGCGTGAGCGGGCGCTCGAAGAAAGCAATGCTCTTGGGGCAGCCGTGCTCAACAACCTTGAGATCGCCGCCGGGGCTGCGTTCGACGACGAGGTCGTCGCACAGCAAGCCACATCCGGGGCAGGCCACCGCTTCAGTGCGCACAGTCTGCAAGCCGGCTGCCGGTGCAACATTTTCCATCCTGAAACCTATCTCCTCATGCATGCGCGTGCGGCATGCTTTTCATTGTTTCGACTGCCCGCGTTAAAACTTTAATGCAGGGGTACGTATTGAATTGTGCTGAATCCAAGCGCTGCAGTTGATCTGATGCAACTGCATGTTTCCTGCGGGGCGTGATGACGGGAACGACAGCGACGCGGCAACCAAACCGGATCAATTATGCAGGTTAAGGAAAAGCAGCGTCAAGATTGACGGAAGTTTCTGCAAATTTTAAAAACAGGGCCGCTACGGTACAATAGCCATATTTTAAACGGGCTTCGGACATCGGCATGTCAGGCAGCATTATCAGAACCACACCTGGCGTCAGTGTCGTCACCACAGCGCGCTTGCACATGGGGTTTTTCGACCTCAATGGCGGTCTGGGCCGCCGTTATGGCAGCATCGGCCTGACACTGGATCAACCGGCAACCGAGCTGCATGCATGGCGGGCAACGGAGTTGAGCGCGGAGGGCCCTGGCGCTGCGCGCGCGCTGAGCATTGCCCAGCGCTTGTCCTCCGCACTTGGCCTCGAAGGCGGCATGCATCTCGCCTTGCAGCGCATCATTCCTGAACACGCAGGCCTGGGGTCAGGCACGCAGATGTCGCTCGCCGTGGGGCTGGCCCTGAGCCGGCTATACGGTCTCGATCTCGATCTCAACCAAGTAGCGCAGTTGACGGGGCGTGGCGCGCGTTCCGGTATCGGCCTGGGTACTTTCGCCGCCGGCGGCGTCATCGTCGATGGCGGGCGCGGCGAGCAAACCATCGCACCTCCCGTGATCGCGCGGGCCGATTTCCCCGAGGATTGGCGTGTCGTGTTGATTTTCGACCATGCACATACGGGCGTCCATGGCGCCGAGGAAACCGCCGCTTTCCGCAATCTTCCCGAATTTTCAGCCGATGTCGCCGCCGGCTTGTGCCGTCGCGTACTGATGCAGGCCTTGCCGGCGCTGGCCGAGCATGACCTCGCAGCTTTTGGCACTGCCATAGGGGAATTGCAGCAAGCGACCGGCGATCATTTCGCACCGGCGCAAGGCGGCCGTTACGCCAGTCAACGGGTGACGGCAGTGCTGCAATGGCTGGCGCAGCGTGAAGTCGCTTGTTATGGGCAAAGCTCGTGGGGGCCGACCGGTTTTGCGCTGTTCGCGTGTGAGGCGGACGCGCTGGATCGCCTGCAAGGATTGCAGACGCAGTTTGCGCGCCAGACCGATTTACAGTTTGTGCTATGTCGCGGGCTTAACCGTGCCGCACAAGTTGTGGAAATTCAATAAACATACTAATCAACAGCTTATTTAATAGTGTTAAGGTAAAAATGGAAAAAGTATCGATTCTGCATCTGCTTACCGCAGCAAAAAACGCCAGCCCGTTTGACGTCAACATGGCATTCGATGCCGGCTTCGACAAAATCGTGCCTTATACCAATGTCGAGCTCAAGGAAGTGACCGGCCTGGTTCAGGACGCCATCTTTTCGCGTAGTCCGAGCGGCGTGAAGCGGGAGAGTGTTTTTATTGGCGGCCGCGACATCGACCTTGCCATGGACATGCTGGAAACAGCACGCCAAGCCATGGTGCCACCGTTCGAGATTTCCGTGTTCGCTGATCCGTCGGGTGCTTTCACCACGGCTGCCGGCATGATGGCCAAGGTGGAACAGCACTTGGCACGCAATTTCGGTGGCGATCTTCAGGGCCGCAAGGTCAGCGTATTCGGCGCTACCGGCCCGGTCGGCGGCTGCACCGCCGTTATTGCCGCCAAGTACGGTGCCGAGGTGGAACTGGTCGCGCACCGCTCGGTGGCCGACGTGCAAGCCAAGGCCGAGGCCTACAATGAGCGCTATGGTGTCAGCATCGGCTATGTTGATGGCAGCAACGACGAGTTCAAGCGCCAGATTCTCAACAAGACCGATATTGCGCTGTGCGCTGCGGCGGCGGGCGTGCAGGTGATCACGCTGGCGCAAATGGCCGGTTCGCCGACGCTGAAGATCGTCGCCGACGTCAATGCCGTGCCGCCAACCGGTGCCGAAGGCGTGGACGTCATGGCCGACGGCGTAGCGATCGCCGGTACCCAGGCATTCGGCATCGGCGCTCTTGCCATCGGCAACGTCAAGTACGACACGCAGCACAACCTGCTGAAACTCATGCTTGCAGATGGCAGCAAGAAGCATTATCTGGATTTCCTGTCCGCGTTCGAAATGGCACGTAAAAGTATCAAGTAAAGCTGAATTCGCGCCGATATTCGCGAAATCCTGGCTTCATTGACCAATGCCGAAAAAACTCATCATCGCTGCGGTCAGTGCCCGGGCGTTCGTGCAGGCAGCGGTTCGTGCGGGTCACGAGGTAGTCGCGCTCGACGCCTTTGCCGATGAGGATACGCGGCGCGCGGCGCGGAAGACCTATCGCCTGACTTATGGCCGCGGTAGTTTCTACGCGGCGGAGTTCAAGCAGACGCTGCAGGAGTTAGGCGGCTTCGAAGCGGATGGACTGGTTTACGGCAGCGGTTTTGAAGCAACGCCGGCGCTATTGGAAGAGGCAGGGCAGTGGGTGCCGCTGATTGGCAATTCTCCCGCAGTGCTAAGCCGGCTGAAAACACCGCACCGGTTTTTCGGCATGCTGGATGCCCTGGGCATTGCGCATCCGCAAGTGAGCTACGACCGGCCGCGATCGTTGACGGGCTGGTTGGAGAAGGCTGCCGGAGGCTCTGGCGGCACGCATGTGCGGCGACCGACGCAGACTGATGCCGGCATGGCGATGGATGCGCCGGACTCGAAATCCGGTATAGCGGTTTCCGCTATCGGAGGTTCGAATCCCTCCCTTGCCGTCACGGCTGATATGAATTTGCCCGACTATGCGTCCAACACCTACTATCAGCGCGAAATCTCGGGCGAGGTGGTTTCGGTGCTGTTCGCAGCCGCAGGCGGAAAAGTGCGCATTATCGGCTTCAATAGCCAGTGGACGGCGCCGACTGCTGATCAGCCTTATCGATACGGCGGCGCCGTGAGCCATGCGCCATTACCTTCGGAGGTGCGCCGGCAGCTTACCGACGCGGCACAGCAGATCGCCGCCGAGACCGGCTTGTGCGGCCTCAATAGCCTGGATGCCATCGTGTCGGCAGAAACGGTGCAGATATTGGAAGTCAATCCGCGCTTGAGTGCGACTTTCGAGCTTTACAGCGACGCTGATGGCCGGCTGTTCGATTTGCATCTGCAGGCTTGCTGCGGCGATCTTTCGCTTGTGCCGCAAGCGGTGCAATATGCCAGAGCGCAGCAGATCGTTTATGCGCCGCAGCCACTGCAGGTGCCGCAGGCATTGAAGTGGCCGGCTTGGGCCGCCGATTTGCCGGCGTCCGGCAGCTTGGTGGCAGAGGGCGATCCATTGTGCAGCGTCACGGCCGAGGCTGGCGACGCGCGACTGGCCAAGATGAAGGCGCTTGAGCATGAGCGCATCCTGCTCGATACAATACTAAATTAACTGCAACAACTATTAAGGCAAGCAAGCATGAACGAAGCAGAAATCCTGAACAGCAGCCAGTGGCCCAGCGTCAACAAGCTGGCTAATCCGCTGGTCGCCGCGCTGATCGCCGATGCGCAGCGTTTGCAGCTCGGTGTCGAAAAAGCAGCGAGCGGCTGTACCATTGTCGACGCCGGCATCCAGCATCCCGGCAGCTTGGAAGCGGGGCGGCGCATTGCCGAAATCTGCATGGGCGGGCTTGGTCATGTCGGATTGCAGACATCGGCGACCTTTCCGCACTGGCCATGGATGCTGTCGGTGCATGCCGAGAATCCGCTGCTGTCTTGCCTCGGCAGCCAGTATGCCGGCTGGAGCCTGGCGCACGAGAAGTTCTTCTCGCTGGGCTCGGGGCCGGGACGCGCGCTGGCAGGACGTGAGGAACTTTACGGCGAGCTTGGCTACAAGGACAGCGCCGATGCTGCCTGTCTGGTGCTCGAAAGCGACAAGGCACCGCCGGCGGAAGTCGTGGCCAAAGTGGCGCGCGATACCGGTCTTGCCGCGGAAAAACTGACTTTCATCCTCACCCCCACGCGCAGCCTGGCCGGTACCGTGCAGATCGTCGCGCGCGTGCTGGAAGTCGCCATGCACAAGATCCATGCGCTGCATTTTCCGCTGTCCCACGTGGTGGACGGCATGGCCAGTGCGCCGCTGCCGCCACCGTCGCCTGATTTTCTGACCGGTATGGGCCGCACCAACGACGCCATCCTGTTCGGCGGCCACGCGCATGTCTTCGTCAAGGGCAGCGATGAAGCGGCGGCCAAGCTGGCGCAGGAATTGCCGAGCAGCTCGTCGCGCGACTATGGCCGGCCGTTTGCCGAAGTGTTCAAGAGCGTGAACATGGATTTCTACAAGATCGATCCCATGCTGTTCAGTCCGGCTGCGGTTACGGTGACGGCGCTGGAATCGGGCAAGAGCTTCACCGGCGGACGCCTCGCGCCCGAGCTGGTCGACCAGTCTTTCGGCTACGGCGCCTGATTCCCGTATGAGTTTGCGGCGCATACCTGTCTTCACCGATGATCCGGGCTGGCACGGCAAGCAGTTGACGGCAGCGTTTGCGCACCGCGGCTATGCGGCCGAATTCGTCTCGCTGAAAGATTGCCGGCTCGACCTCGGCGCAGGCCCTGCGGGTATATTCATTCCCGGGTTCGAGGATGATCTGCCGCCCGGTGTATTCGTGCGCGGCGTGCCCGGCGGCACCTTGCAGCAGGTGATTTTCCGCCTCGATGTCCTGCATGCACTCAAACTGCTCGGCGTCACGGTCTATAACGACGGCCGTGCCATCGAACGTACAGTAGACAAGGCAATGACCAGCCTGCTGCTTCATCTGGCGCATATACCGACGCCGCCAACCTGGGTGTGCGAATCGCGCCGGCAGGCGCAGGAGATTTTGCTGCGCGAGAGCATGGCGGGGCGCAATCTCGTGATCAAGCCGCTGTTCGGTTCTCAGGGCAATGGCGTGCGCAGGCTGGAATCCGGCATGGCATTGCCGGTACCGATGCAGGAATACGTCGACGGCCTTTATTACTTGCAAAGCTACATCGATAGCGGTGAGGGCGCATGGCACGACTATCGTGTTTTCGTCGTCGCCGGCAGCGTGGTTGGCGCCATGGTCCGCCGCGGCAGCCATTGGGTGAACAACGTAGCATTGGGCGGTCGTTGCGAAGCCGTCAGCGACAGCGATGCGGATGCTATCAGCGAACTGGCGCTGGCCGCTGCCCGTGCAGTCGATATCGATTATTGCGGGGTTGATGTCATTCGTGACCGCCATGGGCGGTTTTACGTGTTGGAGGTCAACAGTATTCCCGCTTGGCGCGGTTTGCAGGCGGTAGTGGAGGTCGATGTCGCCCAGGCGCTCGTGGACGATTTTATTGCTAAGATGGCCGCTGCGCATAATGCATTGACGCTGGTTTCATGAACAAGGATATCAACAGTCTATCGCTGCAGCTGGCGGCCGCATTCCAGGCGGCCTGCATGGCCGAACTCGAGGCGCTCAAGCCGGGCAACGTTCACATATTCGCCGATGGCCATGGCATGCACGTGCAAGATTTTGTGCGCAGCGCCGAAGCGACGGCAGTCTTCATCGCCAAGCCGGAATTGAGCATGGGGCAACGTATCCAGTTCGCCGTCTATGCGAGTTGCAAGGAAGTGGGTTGCAATACCAATCTCGGCATCGTGCTGCTCTGTGCGCCGCTGATTCACGCAAAGCTGCACGGTCACAGTCCCGACCTGCGCGACAACGTGGCGCAGGTGCTGGACGGATTGACCGTGGCCGATGCTGCGATGGCTTATACCGCGATCGTGCGCGCAGCACCGGGCGGCCTCGGCGCCAGTGCCGAGCATGACGTGCATGCAGCCCCCACGGTGACTCTGCTTGAAGCCATGCGCGCGGCCGAGCTGCGCGATCGCGTGGCCTGGCAATATACCCACGATTTTGCCGACATCTTCGATTTCGGTCTCACGCGCTACGCCATGGGGTTACAGCGCTGGCAACGTCCGGCCTGGGCCGTTACCTTGCTATATCTGGGCTTTCTGGCGCGGCATCTCGACAGTCATATCGTACGCAAATATGGCGAGGAGGCGGCACAGCGGGTGCGAGACGAGGCTGCTTTGCACGAGCAGGCGCTGCTGGCGCTGGAGAATCCCAAGACCTATCAGCGTCGCCTGCTGCAGTTCGATGCCGACCTCAAGCTGCGCGGGCTCAATCCTGGCACCAGCGCCGATCTCACAGTGGCCACGTTGCTGGCCGAGGCCTTGCAGAACACGGCGACGGTTATCAGCTAATCGTAGCTGCTGCAAGGTGTAGTTCTGCCAGAATTTCGGATATACTCGAATTCTGAATCGGATTACGGTCGGCGGCCGGGCATTGCCTATGAATGCACCCGCGACTTGACGATAGAGACGATCCTGCCATTCAACAGTTTTCTAAATATGCGCGAATGACTGCGACTTCAAATTTATTTCTAGGAGGAAATTATGGCTAGTTTATTAGAACAATTAAAATCGATGACCACCATCGTTGCCGATACCGGCGATGTTGAGGCCATCAAGACCTTGAAGCCGGTTGACGCTACCACCAACCCTTCGCTGTTGCTTAAAGCCAGCACCATTCCGCAATACGCGCCGCTGATCGAAGATGCCATCGCCTATGCCAAGCAGCAGGGCGGCAGCAAGGAGCAGCAGATCGAGAACGCCGCCGACAAGCTCGCCGTTTCCATCGGTCTGGAAATCGCCAAGCACATTCCCGGCCGCATCTCCACCGAAGTCGATGCGCGCCTGTCGTTCGATATCGACGCCATGGTGGCCAAGGGCCGCAAGATCATCGATCTTTACAAGGCAGCCGGTGTCGACAAGAGCCGCGTGCTGATCAAGCTGGCATCGACCTGGGAAGGTATCAAGGCCGGTGAGCAGCTCGAGAAGGAAGGCATCAACTGCAACCTGACGCTGCTGTTCGGTTTCGGCCAGGCACGTGCTTGCGCCGAAGCCGGCGTATTCCTGATCTCGCCGTTCGTCGGCCGTATCCTCGACTGGTACAAGGCCAAGACCGGCGAAACCTACACCGCCGAGACCGATCCCGGCGTGCAGTCGGTTCGTCGCATCTATGCTTATTACAAGGAACACGGTTACAAGACCGTGGTCATGGGCGCCTCATTCCGCAACATCGGTGAAATCACCTCGCTGGCCGGTTGCGACCGCCTGACCATCGCACCGGCACTGCTCGAAGAGCTCGGCAAGACCGAAGGCACGCTGCAGCGTGTATTGACCGACAACGGTGCCAACAAGCAGGCGCCTGCAAAGATGACGGAAAAGGAATTCCGCTTCCAGCTTAACGAAGACGCCATGGCGACCGAGAAGCTGTCTGAAGGCATCCGCGGTTTCGTCGTCGACCAGATCAAGCTCGAGAAAGCGCTGGCAGAAAAGCTGTAAGCCAGGCAAATCCGGATAAGCCATGCCGGCGCACAGCCCGATATCATGCGGCTGATGCGTCGTCCGGTGGCTTGTTCGCGTTGACATTCTTCCCTCTAGCGCTATAAGATGAGGGTCGAATTTTTCCCTAGTAGTAATCCTGTAATTAATCGGAGGAAGTATCATGGCACTGACCCAAATGGCATTAGATTCATTGGATTTCGACGCAACCGTAGCGCTGGCTACCAAGGTTGCTCCGCACGTTGACATCCTGGAAATCGGTACGCCTTGCATCAAGCACAACGGCATCAAGCTGCTGGAAACGCTGCGCGCCAAGTTCCCCAACAACAAGATCCTGGTCGACCTGAAGACCATGGACGCTGGTTTCTACGAAGCCGAGCCGTTCTACAAGGCCGGCGCTGACATCTGCACCGTGCTGGGCACCGCCGACCTCGGCACCATCAAGGGTGTAATCGACGTCGCCAACAAGTACGGCAAGGAAGCCCAAGTCGACCTGATCAACGTTGAAGACAAGGCCAAGCGTACGCAAGAAGCCGTCAAGCTCGGCGCGCACATCATTGGTGTGCATACCGGTCTGGACCAGCAAGCTGCTGGCGGCACCCCGTTCACCGACCTGGCCCTGATCGCTGGCCTGAAGACCGGCGTCAAGGTTTCCGTCGCTGGCGGTGTCAAGGCTGCTACCACCAAGCAAGTCAAGGATGCAGGCGCTGACATCATCGTCGCTGGCGCTGCTATCTACGGCGCTGCTGACCCAGCTGCTGCTGCTGCTGAAATCACCGGCTTAGCTCACTAAGTCACAGCAGTCCATCAAATCCACCATTTCGGCTCTTACAGATCCGACTTGGTGGATTTGTTTTTTGTGCGCCGCCGTATGCAGGCGTCGCTTCCTGCGAACGGAGCAGGCTCAAATTCGAATGAGGTGAAGACATGTATCAAAAACTTATCCTAGACAAGATTAGCAGCGTGATCGATGCGACCGCGCCCGGCAACGACGACAAGCTCATGCAGCTGATCGACCAGGCTGGCCGGATTTTCGTCACCGGCGCTGGCCGCTCGGGACTGGTGTCGCGCTTCTTTGCAATGCGTCTTGTACACAGCGGTTACAAGGTCAGCATGGTGGGCGAAATCGTCACGCCTAGCATCCAGGCTGGCGATCTGTTCGTTGTGATCTCCGGCTCCGGCGGTACCGAAACGCTGCTACCGCTGGTCAAGAAGGCCAAGTCGATGGGCGCCAAAGTGGCCGTGCTGTCGATGAAGGACAAGTCGCCTATGGCCGAGCTGGCGGATCTGGTGATCCAGGTCGGCAACGACAGCTCTTACAACAAGGTCTACGAAATGCCGATGGGCACGACCTTCGAGCTTTCCACGCTGGTTTACCTGGAGGGCATTATCGCCAAGATCATGCACGCCAAGAACCTGACTGAAGAAGGCATGCGCGCGATTCACGCCAACCTCGAATAAGTCCGTATGCATATGCGGCCGCCGCTTGGCGTCCGTAGCCAGATCAACCGAAGCCCGCCTTTAAGCGGGCTTCGGTTTTTTATAACTGCAATGTCTCAAGTATTGATGTTTGCCGACGTAATAAAACTTAAGACCCAGGGCTGCGTCAAACACAGGTTTCAGCAGCGCCGCGTATGTACAGAATTACCGCACAGCGTTGCGCCGCCCTTGTGAAAATTGGCGCCAGTAAAGGCATCACAAGCCCAAGGCCGATACATGAGAGGCGATGATGCGTGTATAATGCACGCGGTTTTTGGCCGACGTTAAACAGACGGAAGCCAATTTGCAGCATCGCTGACCAGGCGATGCTTCTTTATTTTCCGTAACCGGAAATTTTATTTTGGAGAAAGAAATGGCTGTTATTGATCGAGTTTTGGTGGGTGAAGCGCTGGTTGTCGAAAATCGTCCTGATGGAAGCGGCCTCGACCTGCTGAACGTGGCACACATCGATCTGGTTATGGGTCCGCGCGGCAGCGCTGCAGAAGAAGCTTTCTGCCGTACGCTGACGGATCAGAAGGAAGGCGTGAACGGCCTGCTGGCGATCGTTGCACCTAATCTCATGGTGAAGCCTGCCACCGTTATGTTCAACAAGGTGACCATCAAGAACGGCAAGCAAGCCGTGCAAATGTTCGGCCCAGCCCAGCGCGGCGTTGCCATGGCAGTCATGGATTGCGTAGCTGACGGCACCATCCCGCAAGAAGAAGCCGATGACATTTTCATCTGCGTAGGCGTATTCATCGACAGCCGCGCCGATATTGATGCCCGTATCCAGGAATGGAACTACAAGGCGACCAAGCAAGCGATCAAGAGCGCTGTTGCCCGTGAACCCAAGGTTGCACAGGTACTGAAGAGCTACAAGGAATCAGCCCATCCGTTCCAAGCCAAGCAGTGATAAGCAGCCGCCCGTGTAGAGGGCGGTTTTTGTTTCTGCGTATGGATAAATGCTTGAGGGCCGGCACTGAGCCGGCTCATTGAAACGAGAAGGGAAACATCATGGGTATCATAGACAAGATCAGCGAATTTCTTCAGCCAGACAGCGAAGCCGTACTGGCAGTCAAACCGGGCGTGGTAATCGATCGCGTCCTCGTCGGCGAGGCGCTGGTGATCGAAGAAATGGATCTGAAGAACGTTGCGCACATCGATCTCATCATCGGACCGCGCGGCAGTGCCGCCGAGCGTGCTTTCACCCGCACGCTGACTTCGCAGCGCAAGGGCGTCAACGGCCTGCTGGCAGTGGTTGCACCTAACCTGATGACCAAGCCGGCAACGGTCATGTTCAACAAGGTCACCATCAAGAACGGCCGTCAGGCAGTGCAGATGTTCGGCCCGGCACAGCGCGGCATTTCCATGGCGGTCATGGATTGCGTGGCCGACGGTACGATTCCGCAGGCTGAGGCCGACGACGTCTTCATCTGTGTCGGTGTTTTCATCGACCACAAAGCCGACGATGACCGCAAAATCCAGGAATGGAACTACGAGGCTACGAAACAGGCGATCAAGAACGCGGTCGCCGGCGGTCCCAAGACCGCAGAGGTGCTGGCCAAGTACAAGGATGCGATCCATCCGTTCCAGGCCGACTGATCATTGACTTGATCAGGTGCTATAGAGCGCTTCGATCTCCGCACGGCTGAGCTTGCCGGCATGCAGCGCGCTGGCCACCAGCGCACCGCTGACGCCTATGGCATCAAGCTGGCGGAGATCTTCTATATTACGCACACCGCCCGCTGCATAGACTTGTCCGCGTGCAGCGGCCACGGTCTGCGTCAACCGCTGCCGATCCGGTCCGGCGTCGCTGCCGACCTGCGCCAGCGTCATGGTGATCA
Organism: uncultured Methylophilaceae bacterium; assembly: GCA_966238525.1. Classification (GTDB taxonomy): domain Bacteria; phylum Pseudomonadota; class Gammaproteobacteria; order Burkholderiales; family Methylophilaceae; genus CBILOJ01. The sequence continues at coordinate 14,447 of CBILOJ010000017.1, forward strand.
CCTGTTCCGGCCAAAGCGCCGGATTTTTCAATAGCGCCTCGGGACCACGGTAGCCTTGCACGGCAAAGTCGAGCGACAGCACGGCCTGTTCTCCGCACTGATCGCGCAACTCGCGATAATCGTCCAGACTACGCAAACTTTCGCTGGCAATGACGCAGGTGACGCCCAGCGCTTTCCACTGCGCTAACTCCCCTGTTTTTGTGATGCCCGCATCCAACCAGATATCGAGCTGCGGGTAACGTACCCGGATGGCGGCGACGACAGAGCGATGATGCCCGCGTTGCTGGATGGCGTCGATGTCTGCAATGTAAATCTGTCGGAAAGGGTAGAGGGCCAGCATGGCATCGACCACGTCCAGCGCCGCGCTAGAGGCGCAAAGGTCAGACTGCACCGGGGCATAGTGCTGCCGTTCGCCACGCCGCGCGTGTACAACGCGGCCGTGCATCAGGTCTATGACAGGTATGATATCCATGGTTTTCCAATTGATGATCAGCTGCCGTGAAATTATTTGTCTGTGAATTCGTTACCGGCGGTGGATTATACCGTGAGCCGCTGCCGGTCTCGCTGGCACGCGAAGGCCTGCTCATGCGCGACGCCTTGTTGCGGGATCTGGCCGAACTGCCAGGCATCGAGCTCTTGCTCACCTGCGACCCGCGCGTGCGGTTGCCGCTAACCGGTGCGACCCTGGTAATACAAGACAGCGATGATGCCTGGCAGGTGTGGGAAACGGTTATGCGCCAGGCGGATGCGGTTTGGCTCATCGCGCCGGAAAGCGGGGGGCAATTGCTGCACCTGACAACGCTGGCCGAACGGCTGGGCAAGGTTGCGATTAGCAGCTCTGCTGCTGCAGTGGCATTGACCAGCAGCAAGTATGCGACCTGTCGCCATTTGCTGGCCGCAGGAATCTCGGCGGTACCGACATACAAGCTGGACGAATGGCCACAAGTTGCCGGGCGCTGGGTGATCAAGCCGGACGATGGTGCGGGCTGTGAAGATACTGTTCTATTCGATGATGTACAGGCTGCCCAGGAGTGGTTGCAGGGACGTGCCGCTACACATGTCATCCAGCCTTTGATGCAGGGCATGGCGGCGAGCCTCAGCGTGCTATGCAAGCAAGGTAGTGCCTGGCTGTTGAGCTGCAACCTGCAGCAAGTCATGATCGAAAACGGCCGCTTCATCTATACCGGCAGCGTGCTCAATGGCGCGGCTGGGCATTGGCAGCGTTGCGTCGATTTAGCGGCCCGTATCGCGCAAGCTATTTCCGGACTGACGGGCTATGTCGGCATCGATGTATTGATCGAGGCCGATGACCTCGTCGTGCTCGAAATCAATCCCAGACTGACCACCTCTTATGTGGGTTTGCGCGCGGCCCTGGGCTGCAACCCGGCGCAGCTCGTGCTGGACTTGATTTATAATGAACGCTTCCAGCTTCCCCGAGAAATTCGTCGCCATGTCGTCGACGTCACGCTAGAAGATGCCGCATAAACACAACACTACCCTGGGCTGGGATATCGGCGGCGCTCACCTCAAAGCCGTACTGGTCGATACCGACGGCCGTGCACTACAGGCCTTGCAGCTGCCGTGTGCCCTATGGCAGGGCATGGATAAGCTGCATGCGGCCGTGTCGCAGGTCTTGGCCGCCATCAACCACGCGCCACAGCGCCATGTTGTCACCATGACCGGCGAACTGGCCGATATCTTTGTCGATCGCGATAGCGGCGTCCGTGAAATTGCGCAAGCGATGGGCGAACGCCTGGGGCCGGCACTGGTTTTTTTTGCCGGTGCAGGCTGTATTGAACTCGGCGCCGTTCCACAACACACCAGGTCGATAGCCTCGGCCAACTGGCTTGCGAGTGCAACCTGGATTGCCACGCAGGCGCCCAACGCCTTGTTCGTCGACATCGGCAGCACCACGGCAGATCTCGTGCCGATCGCCAACGGCCAGCCCAGCCCGCGCGGCCATACCGATGCCGAACGGATGCAGTGCGAGGAACTGGTCTATACCGGTGCCGTGCGTACCTCGCTCATGAGCCTGGGGCCGCA
>CBILOJ010000018.1:0-15936 GCA_966238525.1 uncultured Methylophilaceae bacterium
TACGATATAGCGCCGCCGTCTCATTGGCCCATCATCGGCTCGTGTGCTCTGTTCCTGATGGCCAGCGGCTTTATCATGTTGATCAACGAACTGGGCGGCGGCGGCTACATTCTGCTGGCGGGCGCTGCCGTGCTGGCGTTCATGCTGTTTGGCTGGTTTGGCTCAGTCATCCGCGAGAGCGAAGGCGGATTGTTCAACCAGCAGGTGGGCAAGTCGTTCCGGCTGGCAATGAGCTGGTTCATCTTCTCCGAAGTGATGTTCTTCGCCATTTTCTTCGGCGCGCTGTTCTATGCGCGAGTGCTGTCCGTGCCCTGGCTGTCAGAAGGCGACACCATGAATATGTTGTGGCCCGGCTATGCAGGCGGCTGGCCGACCAGCGGTCCGGGCGGCAAGCCGTTCGAGACCATAGGCGCCTGGGGCATTCCGGCGATCAATACCTTGATCCTGCTGTCGTCCGGTGTCACGCTGACCTGGGCGCACTGGGGGCTGCTCAAGAACAAGCGCAGCCAGCTCGTACTCGGCCTATTCCTGACGGTTGCACTGGGTATTACCTTTATTGCACTACAGGCCCTGGAATACCATCATGCCTATACCGAGCTTGGCTTGACGCTCGGTGCCGGCATCTATGGCGCCACCTTCTTCATGCTGACCGGCTTCCACGGCTTTCACGTGACGATGGGTACGCTGATGCTGATCGTGATTCTGTTGCGCTCGATCAAGGGGCATTTCACGCCGGAGAGTCACTTCGGTTTTGAAGGCGTTGCCTGGTATTGGCACTTCGTCGACGTTGTGTGGCTGTTGCTGTTCATCTTCGTCTACGCGTTGTAGCGCCAAACGAATCCGGGGCGCGGCATGTGGCCGCGCTACCGGTGGCTATTTGTGCAGGATTCCCAGCGCAAGCCCGATGACGAGCACGATGAACAGAAGTAACGAGAGGGAGATGCGGACGGTTAGCGCTTTGGCCGCTTTGTGACTGTTGCCCTCACCCTTGGCAATGTATTTCCAGGCGGTAAAAAGGCTGTTGATGATAAGCGCCAGCAGAACAAAAACAAAGATTTTGAGCAGCATGGGAAGCCTTCGCGATAATGTCAGGGAATTATGCAGTCCGTTAGCACTTTGCGCAAAATTTATCAGTACCGTTTCCGTCCCAGGCTGGTTCCCACTATTGTTACGCTGATGCTGCTGCCATTACTCTTCAGTCTGGGCCAATGGCAGGCCAACAAGGCCGAACGCAAACAGCGGCTGCAACAAATCTATCAACAGCGCAGCCAGGGGCGGCCACTGCTCTTGGCGGCCCAGCCCTTGCAGGCGCAGGATCGCTATCGCAAGGTACATGCACGCGGCTACTACGAACCGCGCTATCAAATTCTGCTGGATAATCAGATTCACCAGGGCCAAGTCGGCTATCAGGTGGTGACGCCGTTGCGTCTGGAAGACGGGGACATACGCGTGCTGGTCTATAGGGGCTGGGTGCCGGCCAATCCGGACCGGCGCATATTGCCTGCTATCGAGACGCCGTCAACGCCGGTCGAAATCAGCGGGATTGCGGATCTGCCCTCAGGCCGCTATGTCGAGCTGGAAAACCAAGGGCAAGGCGCCGAGTGGCAGCCGGTATGGCAGAATCTGGATATGGCGCGTTACCGCAAGGCGGTACCGTTTCCGCTACAGACCATGGCAATACGGCTAGCCCCGGACAGTCATGATGCCGGCGGCTATCTACGTGATTGGCCGGCCCCCGATCTGCATATCGCGACAAACAAAGGCTATGCCTTCCAGTGGTATGCGATGGCATTGATGCTGAGCTTGTACTATCTTGTTACCCAATTCAGAAAAATCCAGCCTCGAGGCGATAACCATGCAAGCTGATAGCGTATCCCCGGCCGCCAGGCCTACCAGCAAACTCGTACCGACACTCGTGCTGATCGTCGCCATTTTGCCGATTGCAGCCTCGGTGCTGCTCTATGTCAGCGGCTGGCGACCAGCATCCACCGTCAACCATGGCGAGCTGATCGTACCGCCGCGGCCGGTGACCGATCACGCGCTGCATGATACGGACGGCAAGTCTGGCAAAATCAGCGCTCTGCGCGGCCAATGGATCATGCTCTATTTCGATGCGGCCGATTGCCCGGCTACCTGCATGGACAATCTTTATCGCATGCGCCAGACCTATATTGCCCAAGGCAAGGAGCGCGAGCGCGTGGAGCGCGTTTTCATCACCACCGATAACGGAGCGACGCCTGCGCTCAAGACGCGGCTGGCCGACTATCCCGGCATGCATATCTGGAGCGCGGACGTGACGGCGCAAGCCGCTATTGCCAATGATTTCGGCATCGCTGCCGACCAGTTGGCGCAGCAGCACAACATTTATCTGATCGACCCGATGGGGAACTTCTTCATGCGTTATTCACCCGCTATCGATCCTGCCGGCCTGCGCAAGGATCTGGAGCGCCTGCTCAAGTATTCGGGAGCAGGCTGATATGGAACAGCAAGCAACAACGATCTGGTTCAAAAGACTCGCCCTGCTCGCCAGCATACTGGCGCTATGCGTGGTCGTGCTCGGCGCCTATGTACGCCTGTCTGATGCCGGCTTGGGCTGTCCAGACTGGCCGGGCTGCTACGGCAGCATGACCGTACCGCAAAGCGAGGCTGCGCTCGCCCATGCGCAGACGGTCTATCCCAACAAGCCATTGGAGGCGCACAAGGCCTGGAAGGAAATGGTGCATCGCTACGCGGCCGGTACGTTGGGGCTCCTCATCCTGGCCATGTTCGTACTGGGCTGGGCTGGACGGCGGCAGATTCGCGTATCGCCCTGGACGCCCAGCGCGCTGCTGCTGCTGGTGATTTTCCAGGCCATGCTCGGCATGTGGACCGTCACACTGCTGCTCAAGCCGGCCGTGGTCACGTCGCATCTGCTGGGCGGCATGGCGACGTTGGCGTTATTGGCCTGGATTGCGCATCGGCATTGGGGCAAGGTAGCCGACACCATGACCCAGCATGGGGCATTACGTTACTGGGTGCGAGGCGCGCTTTTCATCCTGTTCGCGCAGATATTCCTCGGCGGCTGGACCAGCTCCAACTACGCCGCGTTGGCATGCACGGATTTCCCCACCTGTCACGGCGCATGGCTGCCCGACATGGATTTCGCCAGCGCCTTCCATCTGTTCCGAGAGCTGGGACAAACGGCAGAGGGCGCCAATCTCGCGCTGCCCGCGTATAACGCCATTCAGTGGCTGCATCGTATCGGCGCGCTGGTCACCCTGATCTATCTCGGCCTGCTTGGGCTGAATCTGTTGCGCTATGCACAGACGCGGGCCATGGGCGTTCTCATGCTGGTGATTCTGGCAATTCAGATCAGCCTTGGCATCGCCAATCTGGTGCTGCATCTTCCACTTGTGCTCGCAGTGGCGCACAATCTGGGTGCGGCTTTGCTGTTGTTGACCATCGTCGTGCTGAATTCCAAAATGACCAAATTGCCCTGACCCAGGAGGCTGTGCATGAGTGCTGCGACCAGTTTGAATCTGCAACGCATAGGGACGGGATTGCAAAGTTTTCTCGCGCTTTGTAAACCGCGCGTCACTGCCCTGATCGTGTTCACTGCCATGATCGGCATGTTTCTCGCTACACCGGACTGGGTGCCGCTGACCATCCTGCTGGCCGCTACTGTCGGCATCGGCATGGCCTCGGGCGCCGCCGCTGCGTTCAATTGCCTGATCGAGCAGCGCATCGATGCCCGCATGGCACGCACGCGCGCGCGGCCTTTACCGACGGGCCAGGTGACTTCGAGCCAGACAGCGCTGTTCGCCTTGATCTTGGGAACTACCGGCCTCGCCATCATCTATCTGTTCGTCAATCCGCTGACCATGTGGCTGACGCTGGGGACTTTTGTCGGTTACGCACTGATCTACACTGTCTTTCTCAAGCCGGCGACGCCGCTCAATATCGTCATTGGCGGCGCCTCGGGTGCCATGCCGCCGATCCTAGGCTGGGCTGCAGTGACCAATATGGTCAGTGCCGAGCCGCTGATCCTGTTCCTGATCATTTTTGCCTGGACGCCGCCGCATTTCTGGGCGCTCGCCCTTTACCGCCGCGCCGAATACGCCAAGGTCGGCATGCCGATGCTGCCGGTGACGCATGGCGAGGAATTCACGCGTCTGCACATCCTGCTTTACACCATCATCCTGTTCGCGGTGGCGCTGATGCCGTACGGCCACGGCATGAGCGGGCTCGTCTACCTGGTATCGGCGCTGATCCTCAACATCGGCTTCATGGCCTATGCCATCGGCCTGTACCGGCAATATTCGGATGCTTTGGCGCGCCGTACTTTCCGCTACTCCATTCTCTACCTGACCCTGCTGTTCGCGGCGCTGCTGGTGGATCATTACTGGCGGATCACGCTGTAAGAAAAACGGCCCCATCGGGGCCGTTTTCAATTGCGCTGCCAGTTAGCGTCGTAGAGGCGCTCGAATTCGGCAGGCCGCACCGGTTTCGAGAACAGATAGCCCTGCGCGTAATCGCAACCGGCACCAAGCAGCAATTGCAGTTGCGTTTCGGTTTCCACGCCTTCGGCGATCACCTGCATGCCGAGCTTATGCGCCATGCCGATGATGGCTTCGCACAGCGCCATATCGTCCGATTGCACACCTAGGTTGCGAATGAAGGACTGGTCGATCTTGATGTAGTCGATGTCGAATTTCTTGAGATAGGCCAGCGACGAATAGCCAGTGCCGAAATCGTCGAGCGATATCTGCATGCCAGCGGCGCGGAACGCGAGCAGGGTGCGGCTGACGTTGCTTCTGGCATCGAGTAGCAAACCTTCCGTGATCTCTACCACAATGCTGCGGCCGGGCAGGCCAGCCGATTCGAGCTGCTGCGGCCACGGATGCAGGTTGTCGCTTCCCTGATAGAACTGGACTGGCGACTTGTTGATGCTGATCTGGAAATCCGGATCATGCCGTTCGCGCCAGCGCTTGACCTGCTGCACTGCTTCATGGAAAACCCATTCGCCGATGTCGACGATCAGGCCGGTATCCTCTGCGAGCGGTATGAATTCTGCCGGATTAACGAGGCCGCGTTGCGGATGTTGCCAGCGCAACAGTGCCTCGGCCTTGCGTGTGCGTCCGCTGGCGAGTTCGACGATGGGCTGGTAGACGATAAAAAGCTGGCTCGCTGCCAATGCACCGCGCAGATCGTTGACAAGCTGCATTTTCTCCTGGGCGGCATGCTGCATGGAGGCGGTGTAGTAGCTCAGGCGATTACGGCCCTGGTTCTTGGCGGCGTACATGGCCTGGTCGACGTTTTTCAGCAGGTCGTCGATGTCGGTTGCATCATGCGGATAAAAGGTAACGCCAAGGCTGGCACTGACATAAGCGAGTTCGTTATCGAGTTGAAACGGTTCGACCATGCGGCAGAGAATATCATGGGCGATCCGCTCCACGCTGCCGATTTCATTGAGCTCGCTCAGGATGATGATGAATTCGTCGCCGCCGAGGCGCGCTACGGTATCGACGGCGCGCAGGCACTGGCTGAGCCTTTGTGCCGCCTGCCGCAGCAGCAGATCGCCCTTGGCGTGGCCCAGCGCGTCATTGACCTCCTTGAAACGGTCGAGGTCGAGAAACAGCAAGGCCAGCGGTAAGCCGGCACGCTCGGTCTTCCTGATTTCCTGCGCCAGCCGATCGTAGAACATACGCCGATTGGGCAGACCGGTCAGGGCGTCAAAATTCGCCTCTTTCCAGATGGCTTCCTCGGAGGATTTCTGCTTGCTGATGTCGGTATGGGTACCCACCATGCGCAACGGCTTGCCGAAGGTATCGCGGCTGACCACCTTGCCGCGGTCCAGCATCCACTTCCAGCTGCCGTCCTTGCAGCGCATCCTGTACTCATTGAGGTAGTTCGGCGTTTCGCCGTTGAAATAGGCTTGCAGGTCGGCCATGATTTTCGGCATGACTTCCGGATCCACACGCGACGACCATTCTTCTATGTGGTTGCCAATCTCGTGCTCGGCGTAACCCAGCATTTCCTTCCAGCGCCGCGAAAACAGGACTTCTCCGGTCTGCACGTTCCAGTCCCAGACGCCGTCGCCGGAACCTTCGATCGCGAACTGCCAGCGCTCTTCGCTTTCGCGCAACAATTCGCGTGCCCGCTTGCGGTCGACCTGGCGCCGATGCGCAAGCAGCGCGAACATGGCGGCAAAAGCCAGGATGAATGGCGCCAGGTAGCGCACCATGTCGCTCATGCTGGGTTCGCGCAGCTCGTAGACACTGAACCATTTGTCGAACAGCTTATCGTAGGTGCCGTTTGCCTTGACCAGTGCCAGCCCTTCGTTGAGTCTGGCGAGCAGGTCGCTATCGCCCTTGTGAACGGCGAAAGCAAATTTCTGTTTGGCGCCCGTGATCAGGTTCAGCGCGCGGATGTTGTCGATGTGCAGTTTTTGCAGAGTCTGCATGCCGACCAGCTTGTTGATCAGCATGGCATCATGCCCGCCGGAAGCGAGCAGTTCGAGGCCGGCATCGGCGGTGGCGACCGGTATCAGGCGTGCGCGCAAATTTGCAGACAGCGCATATTCGTAAGCGATGTCGTCTCTGACGACGATAACGGATTTGCCGGCAAGATCAGTTTCACGGCGGATACCCGTGTCGCCCTTGCGCACGAAGATGGCCGCGTGCACGGTAACGTGCGGTACCGTGAAATCGGCGAATTGGCGCCGCTCCGGCGACTGGGCGAGATTGAGCATGACGTCGATCTCGCCGTCCTTGAAATCCTGCAACAGGCTGTGGAAAGGCTCGACGCGAATCTGATAGCGGAGGCCATTCTGCGCCGCAACTTCTTTCCACAACTCGACGCTGAAGCCGTCGGCGGTCTCGGCGTCGTGGCCGATGGCCAGCGGGGGATAGTGCTGCTCACTGCCGACGATGAGCAGCGCCTGTCCGGGCGCAGCGACGAGTTCTGTGCCGGGAAAAACCAGTAGCACAGTGATAAGGGCAAGTCGTGGCAGCATTATTGTTGTTGTGATCAGTACGACGCTACTAGCCTATTGAAATACGAGGTCGCTGGCAATGATTCTGTCCGCCCGTATCGCCAGTTCGCCACGGCACGAAAACAAACCTACTTGGGCGTGAAGCTCAATGCGGCGGAATTGATGCAATAACGCAGGCCGGTAGGCGGTGGCCCATCGTTGAAGGCGTGGCCGAGATGGGCATCGCAGACATTGCAGATGATCTCGGTGCGCACCATGCCCAGGGATTTATCGACTTCTTCGCGTACATTATTTGCATTAAGCGGTTCGAAATAGCTGGGCCAGCCGCAGCCGGCATCGAATTTGGCATCGGATTCAAACAGCGGGGTGCCGCAGCAGATGCAGGTATAAATGCCATGTTCGTGATGATGCAGATACTGACCGGTTCCCGGTCTTTCGGTAGCGGCATGGCGCGTCACCTCATACTGCGTGGGCGTGAGCTGCGCTTTCCACTCGGCATCGGACTTGGTAATTTTGGTCATGGCTGGTCTCGCTAGGGAGTTGTGGCATAAGCGAAGTCTAAGCCCAGCACAGGCGAGTAGTAAACCGGCTATCGCCCTTAGCGCTGCCGCACGCGAAGAACGCAATGCGCATTAGCGCACCGAGGCCGGTTTCGCCTATGGTCAAAATTGGCAACGTAGCTGGTTGCGTTGACTTCGTCGCCAGCTGCTAATTTTTGTCTAGCTTCAAGGGGAATGTCTCATGATTGCAACAGAAAGCCTGGCGCCGCTCTGGCCAAAGATAGAGCGTGTGCGTGTCGGCATGTTCGCCACCGTGGACGAGCATGGCCATCTCGTCAGCTGTCCGATGACCAACCAGCGCACCGACCACGATGGCAGTCTGTGGTTCTTCACTTCCGATCATTCCGGTATGTCGCGTCATATTGCGACGCAGCCGCAGGTCAATGTCAGTTTCGTCGACGACAGCGAAAGTCTTTACGTCTCGGTAAGCGGGCATGCCGAGCATGTGGCCGACCGCGACAAGATGCGCGAGATGTGGAACCCGCTCATGGCAGCCTGGTTTCCGGACGGCGTGGACGATCCGCACCTGGCCCTGGTCAAAGTGACGATAGAAGCGGCCGAATACTGGGACGCCGAGCTTGGCAAGATGCAGCAGTTGTTGAAAATGGCGCGCGCCGCGATTACCGGACATCCGCCGAAAATTGGGCCGGGCGAACACGGCAGGGTCGGCTTTTAGCGTGCAGTTTCTGTTTAATGTCCAAGGTTTGCTGCCGGATGCGAATGGGACCGACATATGCTAGATCTGGTGCAATGGCCGGCACTGATCGTAACCGTGGCCGCAGCATGGCTGGTGGGTTCGCAGCGCAAGACACGGCGCAGTGTCGGTTTCTGGGCTTTTCTGCTAAGCAATCTGCTATGGGCGGTCTGGGGTTGGCAGAGCAATGCCTACGCCTTGATTTTCCAGCAGTTCTGCCTGGCGGCGATCAATGTGCGCGGCGTGTGCAAGAACGAGGATTTCTAAGCGCTCCTGCCGTTGCGGCCGCGGGAAGCGTAGTACAATCGAAGCCCGAGGAACCGGGTGCAAGCTCGACCTGAGTGACGACGCCGGCTCCCGCTTTTTTGATATTTCTGGAGTCCTGCATGATCATTCAAAGTCATACCGTCGATTTGCCCACGCCCACCGGCACCATGCGCACCTATGTGCATCGTCCCGTCCAGGCCGGGCGCTATCCGGTCATCTTGTTCTATTCCGAAATCTTCCAGCAGACCGGACCGATCGAGCGCGCCGCCAGGCTCATGGCGGGCCATGGCTATGCCGTGCTGGTGCCGGAAGTCTTCCACGAACTGAATACTATTGGTACCGTACTCGGCTACGACGACGCCGGCCGGGATAAGGGCAATGCCGACAAGGCGGCCAAGGACGTGCAGGGTTACGACACCGACAACCGCGCCATGATCGAGTACGCACAGCAGCAGCCGTGGAGTTCCGGGCAGGTTGGCGCCATGGGTTTCTGCATCGGCGGCCATCTGGCATTTCGCGCGGCACTGCAGCCTGAGATCAAGGCGACGGCCTGCTTCTATGCCACCGACCTGCATACCGCTGTCATTCCCAACAAGTCGGGTCAGCACAGCATGGAACGCCTGGCCGACATCAAGGGCGAGCTCATGATGATCTGGGGCAAGCAGGATAACCACATTCCGACCGCGGGTCGCATCGAAGTCTACCGCAAGTTGACCGACGCCAACCTGACCTTCACCTGGCACGAGTTCAATGCACAGCACGCTTTCATGCGCGATGAGGGCGAGCGCTACGATCCGCAGCTCGCTGCAACCGGCTATCAGCTCGCGCTGCAGATGTTCGGCCGTACCTTGCATACGGCATAAATGAAAACGGCCCGATAAACGGGCCGTTTTCACGGATGATTCACTCGCTAGGAGTGGCTCATGCCTTCTGGATGTTGGAGGCTTGCTTGCCCTTAGGACCGTCGATAACGTCGAAGTTCACGCGATCGTTTTCCTTGAGGCTTTTGTAGCCGCCGGCCACAATTGCCGAGAAGTGAGCGAACAGGTCGTCACCGCCTTCATCAGGGGTAATAAAGCCGAAGCCCTTTGCATCGTTAAACCATTTTACGGTACCAGTTGCCATTTCAATTCCTTACTTAACAAACGGGAGGCGCCCCAAAAGTTTGTATTTCGTTACGAAAATCGGTATTGCCAATTCTGTGATTCCAAAGTCCAAACGCCTGTATGCTTTGTACGGACATGCTCGCAATATGTCAAGCACAAAATCAGCAAAGCTGGAAAATAAGCTAAAACCTGGCTAGCCATTTGCCGCTTGCACCAGCTGGTGCAACTCGGCTTCGCTGAAGCCGGCCGCGCGACGGGCCGCGACATTGAATGGTCCGCGCAAGACGGGGGCATGATGTTCGCGCGCGAGCTGCTGGTAAGTCTGGACCGGGTCGAGGCCGCGCTGTTCGCATAGCCAGCCGAACCAGCGGTTACCGATGGCGACATGGCCGATTTCATCGTTGAGGATGATGTCCAGGATATTCGCGGCGGCCTGATCGCCGGCCTGCGCCAGCTTGGCGCGCAACAGCGGCGTAGCGTCCAGCCCGCGTGCTTCCAGCGTGCGCGGCACCAAGGCGATTCGGGCGAGCACGTCGCGCTCGGTACGCGTCGCCATTTCCCACAAGCTGTTGTGCGCAGGAAAGTCTCCGTAACCATGGCCCAGGCGCTGCAGATGCCCGGCCAGCAGCGAAAAATGCAAAGCCTCTTCTTGCGCCACCTGCAGCCAGTCGCGGTAGTAGTCAACTGGCATGCCGGCAAAACGCCAGATCGCATCCAGGGCCAGGTTGATGGCGTTGAATTCGATATGGGCGAGCGCATGGATCAGCGCGGCCCGGCCCGGTAATGATTGCAAGGCGCGTTTCCTGACGGCGTGCGGCGGCACCAGTTCGGGCTTTGCCGGCCGGCCCGGAATGGGGTGGCCCGGGCTCAAATCCACCTCAATGTCGAGCGCGATGCCGCCATCACGCCATGCTTGTGCCAGCGCCGTCACGCCGGCTGCCTTGGCGGCAGCGTCGGATTCTGCCAGCCACTGCAACGCAGCCTGACGCAGTTCCACAGTCGGCGCGCTTGCGGGAACGGAAGCGGAAACAGGTATCATGGCCATATGTGCAATATTGCGCATCAACATCACTCAGGAAAAGCACAATGATATTGAAAACCAGCCCGTTCCGCGCAATTTCCGACGAGACGGGGCGCTGACATGGCCGCTGCCAGTTTACTGACCCTGATCGACGATATTGCCACGCTGCTCGACGACGTTGCCGTCATGAGCAAGGTGGCCGCCAAAAAAACGGCCGGTGTGCTGGGCGATGACTTGGCGCTCAACGCGCAGCAGGTGGCGGGCGTCAAACCCGATCGCGAGCTGCCCGTGGTGTGGGCGGTCGCCAAGGGTTCGTTCAAGAACAAGTTGATCCTGGTGCCGGCGGCATTGGCCATCAGTGCCTTCCTGCCGTGGGCCGTCGTGCCTTTGCTGATGCTGGGCGGCGCCTTTCTATGCTACGAGGGTGTTGAGAAGCTCGCTCACAAGTGGCTGCACAGCCGTGCCGAGGACGAGGCGCAACACGCCGAGCAGGTGCATGCGCTGGCCAACCACGACATCGATCTCGTCGCCTTCGAACGCGAAAAAATCAAAGGCGCTGTGCGTACCGATTTCATTCTGTCGGCCGAAATCATTGCCATCACCCTCGGGGCAGTGGCGGCGGCATCATTGATGCAGCAATTGACCGTACTGGCGATTATCGCCATCGCCATTACCATCGGCGTCTACGGCCTGGTAGCCGCCATCGTCAAGCTCGACGATATCGGGCTTTACCTGAGCCGCAAAGCGGGCGAGGGCGTATCGGTTTCCGCACAACGCAGCATCGGACGCATGCTGTTGTGGATTGCACCCTATCTGATGAAAAGCCTGTCCATCATCGGCACGGCAGCCATGTTTCTGGTCGGCGGCGGCATCCTGGCGCATGGCATCCCCGGCGTCGAAGCCTTTATGCACGCCAGCGCGCTGGCCGTGCATGCCGTCCCCGGCATCGGCGGCGTGCTGGAAATGCTGACGCCGACCGTACTCGGTGCCGTGCTGGGCATCGTAGCCGGCGTCATCGTGTTGCTGGTAGTTACCGGCGCACAGCGCATGTTGCACACCTTCAGGCGCTGACAGAGGGGAGCTGGCGCTGGCGGCGATTGCCGTGGAAACGCGCGAACTCCAGACTGCCGATACAAACGGCCAACCATGCTGTGCCTGAAGCAAAGCCGGCGATGACATCGCTGAAGTAATGCGCTTGCAGATAGATGCGGCTGAAGCCCGTGGAAAAGACGATGGCGGCAGCCAGCAGGATCACGGGCAGATGCCAGCGGCCGGGCAGCATGCGCAGCAGGACATAGGCCAGCATGCCGTAAGCGACAACTGCGCCCGAGGCGTGCCCGCTCGGGAAGCTCCAGCCGTTGAACGTCATGCCGTCGTGCAGCGGCCGCGCCCGTTCGAAAATCGCTTTCAATGCCGGATTCAGCAAGCTGTTGCCGCCGATGGCAGCAACCAGCCCAAGGGCCAGCACCGATCGCTGCAGCAGCACAAGCATGACAGCACCGGCAATGCAGAGCGCAGTCAATGTAACCGTGTCACCAAAATGGGTGATCCAGGCAAAGAAACGCAAGGCATCGGCGGTGCTATGGGTGCGGATGGTTGCGGACAGCAGCAGATCGAAACGACCCATGGCGGCATCGTCTGCAATATTATGGGCAAGCAGGGCGAAAACGCAGGCCGCTGCCGCAATCAAGACAAAGCCGGAGCCCAGGCCCAACAGCAGCGGGCCTAACAGGCCATTGTCGACCGCCACATTCAACTTCCGTTGCAGCAGGCGCCGCTGCACCAGCAGCACGACGCTGGTGCCCGCGGCCAGGCAGATGACGAGGCCGGCTAAAAACCACCACAATGATTGCGCCCCCGCGTTCTGCGCTATCGCGGCCAGCGTGGCTTCAGCCGGCATCACGCCTCGCCGCGCAATCCAGCGTGTGCGTCTCCATGCATTCGAAAGCGCCTTGTCCCGGCAGATAATCCCAGCGCTCGACCAAGCAGCGGCGCAATACATTGGCCTCATAACGGATCAGGTTGACCGAATTTCCGGCTTCGTGCCGGATGCGTCGTGAAACCGCGGTGCCAGCCTGCAGCGCCCACATCGGGCGCGCCAGGTCGTCATACTGGCTACTCAGCGCACACAAATAGGGCAGGTGGATATGGCCGCCCAGAATCAGATCGGCGCCGGCTTCTGCCCAGCCGCGGATAGCGGCTGCGTGACCGTGCACGATATCGGCCTCGTCTTCTGCGCGGATCACGCACACCGGTTGATGGGTGACGACGATGCGCAATTGCTGTGAACTCGCCCGCCTGAGGTGCGCCGCGACGTTTGCCACTTGTGATGCGGAAATGGCGCCGTCGGTATGGCGGTAGTTGCGCGTGGTGTTGACGCCGATCGCCAGAATGTCATCGCTCGAGAATACCGGGGCCAGGTCGCGGCCGAACGCCCACGCATAATTGGCATAAGGCCGCAGCAGGCGCAGAGCCGCATTGAACAGCGGAATATCGTGATTGCCGGGAATGGCCAATAGCGCCGGCACCTTCAGGCTGTCGATGAATGCGCGTGCCGCGGCGAATTGGCTGCGCCGCGCGCGCTGGGTAATGTCGCCCGAGAGGACGAGCAGCTGCGGCGCCTGTGTGCGGACGAAACGCCGCAGTGCTTCTACTACCGCAGGCTGTTCGGTGCCGAAATGCGGATCGGAAATCTGGATCAGCAGCGTCATGGGCTCAAACCGGTTCTGCCATCGGCGGCGGTGTCCTGGGCTTGAGCAGATACAACGGCTCGGGCGAAATGCGGAATTCAAGTGGTGCAGATAGCCAGACGATCTCGCCGTCGGTGGCAATCTTGACGCGGCGGCGGTAGAACTGCCGCGACTTTACCCGCATGCGCTTGAAGCCGAAATTCACCACATTTTCCGCCTCGCCGAGCTGACCGAACGCGCCGCGCAGCATCAACCCCAGCAGCGCCATGGTGCCGACCGGTTTCGGCATGATGGCCGCCAGTTCGCCCTGTGCCAGCGCATCGATCAACGGAATGCCGATCTGCGCGAGCTGCAAGGCATTATTGCCGACGAACAAGGTGGGCGTGCGCATATCCTGAACCTTGCCTGCACGCTCAAGGCTGATGCGCAACTGGCGGTGCTGGCGCAGTACGCTGACCAGCCCCGACACCAGCGCCACCAGCCGGCTACGTCCGTATTGCTGCTTGTAAGCCTCGCGGTCTTCAAGCAGTTGCGGGTATAGCCCGAGGCTGGCATTGACGAGAAAGACATGGTCGTTGACCAGGCCGACCTGCACCGGCTCGACGCGTGATGCCAGCAGAGCCTGTACGGCTTCGACCGTATCGCATGGAATGCCGTGGGTGCGGGCAAAGTAATTGAAAGTCCCTTGCGGCAGGATGCCGAGCGCACAGCCGCTGCCCAGCGTTGCTTGCGTTACGGCGTTGATCGCACCGTCGCCGCCGGCGATGACGACGACACCCTGGCGCTGTTGCGCCTGCGCCACCGTGCTCTGCGCAATCTCGCCGAGCCGGGCCGGCCGGTCCACCATGGTCAGCTCGTAATTGCGGTCGGCCGCGGTCAGCAGGTTTTCGATGATGTTGCGCGTCTCGACGGCATCATTGTGGCCGGAGCCGGCATTGAGGATGATATGGAAGGGCGTGCGCGCATCGATGGCGGCAGGAGCGGCGGTCAACATGCAATGCGTTACATGACGCCCACGGAATTATCGATATCCGTGGAACGGTGGATGCGTGGCGCAATGAACACGCGCTCGATGACGTCGGCCGGTACGCCCTTGCTCGACATGCGCGTGACGAGCTCGGGCAGGGACAGCACGGAAGCCGCGATCAGTCCCTTGATGACGATTGCTTCCAGTTCCTTGTTGACGCGGTTTTCCATGCATGTTTCTCCAGAATCAGCCAAAAATTTTCCAGTCTGCCGCAGTGAGCGCAAGCTGCGCTCCATCGCATCTGTGGGCGGAGCATTACTGCCGCATGCGAGCGCCGATGACCAGAGCAGGCCTGTCTGGCGTAAGAAAATAAAAGATCATGCTTGGTTCAAAGATCGAAGGTGGAACATCGCAGTATTGTCATCCATCGTTGTCGTGTGTGGGCTATCGATTGCAGTTTCCTATTCGTTCTGAGCCCGCTCGAAGACCAGCAGCTGGGTGGGCTTATCATGTGGATACCGGACGGCCTTGTCTACCTGATTGCCGGCTTGGCGCTCTGCGCGCTGGATCGGACTGGGCCAGGTCGAAACCGGTCGCCGCTCATGAGGCAGGCGCAGTGAACTTCGCCGGAAATCCGAAGCGCTGTCCGGCTTTCCAGGCGTCGAGCCGGTTGCCATAGGCCGGAATGCCGCCGGCGTCCTTCATCAAGCGCGCCAGATGCAGCAAATTCCAGGTCATGAAGGTGGTCATGCGCTGGGTAAAGTCGCTGTCGAAACCGACCTTGCCGTGCGGGCCGTCGTCGCCGTAGCTTGGCCCGGGGCCGACTTCGCCGATCCAGCCGGCGTCCGCTTGCGGCGGGATTAGATAGCCGATGTGCTGCAGGCTGTAGAGCACGTTGCGCGCCACGTGCTTGATACCGTCCTCGTTGCCGGTGACCAGGCAGCCGCCAACCTTGCCGTAATAGACGTACTGGCCGCGATCATTGGTTTCGCTCGAATGCGCGTAGAGGCGCTCGATGACGCGCGAGCATATCGATGAATGCGCGCCAAGCCAGATCGGCGTACCGAGCACGAGGATGTCCGCCGCCTTCACTTTTTCGAATAATGCCGGCCAGTCGTCCTCGTCGAAGCCATGGCCGCGCATGTCGGGCTGCATGCCCGGTGCCAGCTTGTAGTCGATGGCACGGAACGATTCGACGCTGACGCCTTGCGTCCGCATGATGGCCTGCGACGCTTCCATCAGCAAACCGGTGTGCGACATTTGCGGCGTGGGCTGCAGCGTGCAGTTGATGTAGAGCGCGCGCAAGTCGTCATAGCGTGCCGGCGGTGGAGGCGTGATGCTATCCATGGCTTTTCCTGTTTAAGAATGATGTGAATGAATGTGCGGCAGCTTGGCCTGTGCCAGCTGTAGCTGCAGCTGGCGAATGCGATCGAGCAGCAGCAGCGTGACCGGCAACGCGTTCGCATCGAGCTCGAGTGCGTCGCGCAAGCGGCCGGCGATCCTGACCGTCACCATGCAACTGGCGGTGAACGTCCGCCGGGTCGTCTGCGCCGGCACCAAGGCACCGCAGGCGACCAAATCTTCCAGCTCGCTCATGCTGAGTCCGGACACCTCGGCCAGCTCTTCTATCGAAACCTCGTGCTGCTCGTCCAGCCAGG
>CBILOJ010000019.1:0-15703 GCA_966238525.1 uncultured Methylophilaceae bacterium
GCGGTGCTGCTGCCCGAAAAAATCTTCGATTTGGTTTGGAGCTGGACATGCGTCTCCAGCCCGATGACGACTTCCCACTGCATAAGGGTCTATCTCCCCGATAAACGAATGTGCGCCAGCCATGCATTGCGCGCAGGGCTAGGCGAGAGTTGCGAAATTTGGTGATTCCAAATGAGCGGCGAGCAACAACGCCCTGCGCGCAATGTATGGCTGGCCCGTAGGGTTTGAACAAGAAATGGCGTCTGCGGCGTTGCACCCCTTGCGAATGGAATAACCATTCGCTGCGAGCCGCGCCTTGCATCCATCCATTTCTTGTTCAAACGCATCTTTCGTTTATCCGGGAGACAGACCCTAGATCCCCTCCGGCATGCGGATGTGCCAGTCCGTGGCCTGCTGATAGGCGTGGCCCACGGCGAGCATGCGCGCCTCGTCGAAATAATTGCCGATGACCTGCAGGCCAACCGGCAGGTGCTTACCGTCCTGTTCCACGAATCCGGCCGGGATGCTCATACCGGGCAGGCCGGCAAGGTTGACCGCAATCGTGAAAATGTCCTGCAGATACATCGAAACCGGATCGTCGGCCTTTTCACCGGCCTTGAACGCGGCTGAAGGCGCGGTCGGCCCCATGATGATGTCGCACTGCCGGAAAGCCTGAACGAAATCGTCGGCGATCAGGCGGCGAATCTGCTGCGCCTTGAGGTAGTAGGCATCGTAGTAGCCGGCCGACAGCACGTAGGTGCCGATCATGATGCGGCGCTTGACTTCGGCACCGAAACCTTCGGCGCGGCTCTTGCAATACATGTCCATGAGGTCGTCGTATTCAGCGGCGCGATGGCCGTAGCGCACGCCGTCGTAGCGCGACAGATTGCTCGAGGCCTCGGCCGGCGCCAGCACGTAATAAACCGGAATCGACAACCGCGTATTGGGCAGGCTGATGTCCACGGTCTCGGCGCCGAGGCGGCGATACTCATCGATCGCTTCCTGCACGCGCTGGCCGACGGCGCCGTCCAGACCCTCGGCGAAATATTCGCGCGGCAGCCCGACCTTGAGGCCGGCCAGCGGCTTGTCGCCAGGCACCGCACCCAGCAGGCGGGCGTAGTCTTCCGTGTCGCGCTGCAAGCTGGTGGAATCGCGCTGGTCGAAACCCACCATCGCATTCATCATCAGCGCCATGTCCTCGCACGACTTGGCCATGGGTCCGGCCTGATCCAGACTGGAGGCGAAGGCGATCATGCCGTAGCGCGACACCAGGCCGTAGGTCGGCTTGAGGCCGGACAATCCGCACAAGGCCGCCGGCTGACGGATGGAGCCGCCGGTGTCGGTGCCGGTGGCGGCGGCGCAAAGCCGGGCGGCAACCGCGGCAGCGCTGCCGCCGGAACTGCCGCCGGGCACGCGCGTGCGATCCCATGGGTTTTGCACGGCGCCGAAGAACGAGGTTTCATTGCTCGACCCCATGGCAAACTCGTCCATGTTGGTCTTGCCGAGATTGACGGCGCCGGCCAGATCGAAGCGCTCGATGACGCCGGCATCGTAGGGGCCGACGAAGTCGGCCAGCATCTTCGAGCCGCAAGTGGTCTTCCAGCCGCGGGCGACGAAAATGTCCTTCTGCGCGATGGGGATGCCGGTCAATGGCGCGGCTTCGCCTTTGGCGATACGCGCATCGGCATTGCTCGCCTGTGCCAGCGTACGCTCGCGATCGAGGGCGATATAGGCATTGATGTCGGGATTGTGGCGGTCGATGCGAGCGAAGAATTCCTGGGTCATTTCGACGCTGGAAATCTCCTTGCCGGCGAGCATCGCCGCCAGCTGCTTGAGGCTGCTATTGATCATGTCGCTTGAACTTATTCTATGACTTTGGGAACGAGGAAGAGGCCGTCGGCGACGGCAGCCTCGGATGAACCATTGCCGACGGCGGGGGCATTGGACTGAAACAGTGCACGCTGGTCCGACGCCGTCACCTCATCCGTCCGCAGGCGCTGCGTGACGTCCTGCGAATGCGACATGGGCGTGATCCCCGACGTGTCCACCGCCTGCATCTCCTCGATCAGGCCCAGGATGCCGGAAAGCTTGTGCAACGAAGCCTGGACGTCGTCTTCGCTGATTTCGATACGCGCCAGGTAGGCGATGCGTTTGATATCTTCGGCGCTCAGTGACATTTATCCATCCAACTCTTAAACTACATTACGATATCGGGTATTATAGCTTGATTTTAAACGTAGCTTTTACGTCACCTATTCAGCCGTAGTCGGTCATGCGCTGCGCCCGGGGTTCTCCGGCCATGACGCTTGCCATCCGGGTGCGGCAGCTCGCTCGGGATACCAATAATGTTCGGTTTTTTAAGCAGTTATTTTTCGAATGACCTGGCCATCGACCTTGGCACCGCCAACACGTTGATCTACGTGCGCGGCAAAGGCATCGTGCTCGATGAGCCCTCGGTCGTCGCCATCCGCCAGGAAGGCGGTCCCGCGGCCAAGAAAACCATACTCGCGGTCGGCCTCGAAGCCAAGCGCATGCTGGGACGCGCGCCGTCCAACATCACCGCCATCCGGCCCATGAAAGACGGCGTCATCGCCGATTTCACCGTCACCGAGCAAATGCTCAAGTATTTCATCCGCCGCATCCACGAATCCCGTTTATTCAGCCCCAATCCCCGCATCATCATCTGCGTTCCCGTCGGCTCCACCCAGGTCGAGCGCCGCGCCATCCGCGAATCGGCCATCGGCGCCGGCGCGCGCCAGGTCTATTTGATCGAGGAACCGATGGCAGCCGCGATCGGCGCCGACCTGCCCGTGGCCGAAGCCACCGGCTCGCTGGTGGTCGACATCGGCGGCGGCACCACCGAGGTGGGCGTGATCTCGCTCGGCGGCATCGTCTACGCCAAATCCGAGCGCGTCGGCGGCGACAAATTCGACCAGGCCATCATCGACTACATCCGCCGCAACTACGGCATGCAGATTTCCGAACCGACCGCCGAACTGATCAAGAAGAAAATCGGCTCTGCCTTCCCGGGTTCCGAAGTGCTGGAGATGGAAGTCACGGGCCGCAACCTGGCCGAAGGCCTGCCGCGCAAGTTCACCATTTCCAGCAACGAAATCCTCGAAGCGCTGACCGAACCGCTCAATTCCATCGTCGGCGCGGTGAAATCGGCACTGGAACAGACCCCGCCCGAACTCGGCGCCGACATCGCCGAGAAGGGCATGGTGCTGACCGGCGGCGGCGCGCTGTTGCGCGATCTCGACCGTCTGCTGGTGGAAGAAACCGGCTTGCCGGTCATCGTGGCCGAAGATCCGCTGACCTGCGTCGCCCGCGGCTGCGGACGCGCACTCGAAGAAATGGACAAGCTGGGCAACGTATTCGCCAACGAGTAATGCCGCTGCCCCGGTCGCGGGGCGCATCACTTCGTTTTTCGGTAATCAGGGGCACTGACCATGGCGCGCGCCATTGAACATCATCAGACACCGGTCTTTTTTGTCCGCGGCCCCAGCCCCTTTGCCCGGCTCTTCTTTTTTGCCGTGTTGTCCTTCGTACTGATGGCGACCGACTCCCGCCTGCATTACCTGACCGAAGTCCGCCAGGGCTTTGTTGCCCTGCTGCAGCCGCTGGAAGTGGTCGCCAGCGCACCGGCCAAGCTTTACCTTTCCACGCGCGATTACCTGGCCAGTCATCACACGCTCTATATGGAAAATCGCATGCTGCGCGACCAGGCGCTGGAACACGGCACCGAACTGCAGCGCCTGCGCTCGCTCCAAGCCGAAAATGTCCACTTGCGTGACCTGCTGGGCGCGGCTGTCACGCTGCAGCCGACCACCCGTCTGGCGGAAATTCTGCATATGGGCCGCGACCCGTTCACGCACAAGGTCGTGGTGAATCTCGGCGCTCGGCAGAATATCGTGGCCGGCCAGGCTGTGGTCGACGCCAAGGGCGTCATCGGCCAGGTCACGCGCGTCTATCCCTTCAGCAGCGAGGTAACGCTGATCACCGACAAAGGGCTGTCGATTCCGGTACAGGTCGAGCGCAGCGGCCTGCGCGCCATTGTCTTCGGCCAGGGCCAGGGCAATCTCATCGACCTGCCCTATCTGCCGCCCAACGTCGATGTACGCGAGGGTGACATGCTGGTCACCTCCGGCATCGATGGCGTTTATCCGGCCGGATTGGCGGTGGCAAGAGTGACGGCGATCGATCGCGATCCCGATTCGCCGTTCGCGCACATCGTCTGCACGCCGATCGCCGGCATCGAGAACCATAAACAGGTGCTGCTGCTGAGCCTGCCGGCGATCGACCCTGGTCATGCCGGCCATGCCGCCACCCCGGCCGGCAAAACCGCGGATCCAAAACCATCCGAGCCTGCCGATGTCGCCCGCTAGACTGTTTTACATCTATGGTGCGCTGCTGCTGGCGCTCGTGCTGCAAATGCTGCCATGGGCCGGCGTCGGCCTCATGCTGCGGCCCAATTTCGTGCTGCTCGTGCTGCTCTACTGGCTGCTGCGCGCGCCGCACCTGTGCAATATCGGCACCGCCTGGCTGGCCGGCCTGGCCGTTGACCTGGCCTACGGCGGCCTGTTCGGCCAGCATGCGCTGGCTTATGCCTTCAGCGCCTATTTTGCTGTCAGCTATCAGCGGCGGCTGGCCCTGTTCAATGTCTGGCAGCAGGCGGCCTATGTGTTCGCGCTGCTGGTGCTGACGCAGATCACACTGCTGATCCTCAAGCTGTTCGCAGGCGCCGATATTCCGAATTGGGATTATTTCCTGCCCAGTGTCAGCGGCATCCTGCTGTGGCAGCTGTTCATCTTTACGCGCATAGGCAGCGATGGCCATTCGCAAACACGCTAGCAGCAGAGCATGAGAGCACGCTCGGAATTCAAGAATTACCAGCAGGAAAAACACCACTTCCGTCTGCGCCTGGGCGTGGCCGTCTTCGCCGTACTGATCTGCTTCGGCCTGCTCGGCGGCCGCCTGTTTTACCTGCAGATGACCAAGTACGACTATTTCCAGACGCTGGCGGAGAATAATCGCATTTCGCTGGTGCCGATCGCGCCCAACCGCGGCCTGATCCTCGATCGCAACGGCGTCGTGCTCGCGCACAACTTCTTCGCCTACACGCTGGAAATCACGCCGGCCAAGGTGGAGGATCTCGACCACACCATCGATGAAATCGGCCAGCTGGTACAAATCACGCCCAACGACCGCAAACGCTTCAAGAAGCTGCGCGCGCAGAGCCACAGCTTCGAAAGCATCCCGCTACGCACGCACCTGAACGAGGAGGAGGCGGCGCGCTTCGCCGTCAACCGCTATCGCTTTCCGGGCGTGGAGATCAAGTCGCGCCTGTTCCGCCACTACCCGCAAGGCAAGCTCGGCGCACATCTGGTCGGTTATATCGGCCGCATCAACGATCGCGACCTGCAGGCGCTGGACAAGGCGGACGAACTGTCCAACTACAAGGGCTCCGACCATATCGGCAAGAGCGGTCTCGAGCAATACTACGAGCGCAGCCTGCACGGCACCACGGGCTTCCAGCAGGTGGAAATCGACGCCGACGGCCATGCCGTGCGCGTGCTGTCGAGTACGCCGCCTATCCACGGCGATAACCTGATCCTGTCGATCGACAGCAATCTGCAGCGCATAGCCGAGCAGGCATTCGGCGAGCGGCGCGGCGCTCTGGTCGCGATCAATCCTAAAAACGGCGAGGTGCTGGCTTTCGTCAGCCAACCGGGCTTCGATCCCAATCTGTTCGTCGACGGCATCGACAGCGAAAGCTGGAAGGCGCTCAACGAATCAATCGACCGGCCGTTGATCAACCGCCCGTTGCGCGGTATTTACCCACCCGGCTCGACATTCAAGCCGTTCGTGGCGCTCGCCGGACTTGAAGCCGGCAAGCGTGAACCACCGTTCACCATTTCCGATCCGGGCTATTTCTCGCTGCCCGGACATTCGCATCGCTACCGCGACTGGAAACCCGGCGGCCACGGCCAGGTCGACGTGCGCCGCGCCATCGCCGTGTCCTGCGACACCTTCTTCTACGGCCTGGCAATGGAGCTTGGCATCGACAAACTGGCCGCCTTCGCCAGCCATTTCGGTTTCGGCAAGCGCACCGGCATCGACATCAAGGGCGAGGCCGAAGGCCTGATGCCGACGCCGGAATGGAAATGGCGTCGCTGGAAACAGCGCTGGTATCCCGGCGAAACCGTGATCGCGGGCATTGGCCAAGGCTATACGCTGGTGACGCCGCTGCAACTGGCGCACGCCACCGCCACGCTGGCCAACAATGGCATCGCCATCCGGCCACACCTCGTCGCCAGCATCCAGGAAACCGCGAGCGGCATCAATCGGCCCATCCCCATCGCCACCATGGACCAGATCCCGCTCAAGCCGGAGAACATCGAGATCGTCAAGCAGGGCATGATGGACGTTACCGTGCCGGGCGGCACCGCGGCCAGCATCGGCGCCGGCAGTCCCTACGCCATCGCCGCCAAGACCGGCACGGCGCAGGTGATCGGCATCAAGCAGAACGAAAAATGGGACGAAAGCAAGGTGGCCGAGCGCCTGCGCGACCATGCCCTGTTCATCGCCTTCGCGCCAGCGGAAGACCCCCGGATCGCGGTCGCCGTCATCGTCGAGAACGGCAGCCACGGCGGTTCGGCTGCAGGACCGGTGGCACGCAAAGTCATGGACTACTATCTGCTGGGCAAGGTGCCGGCCGAGGAAAAACCGAAAACGCCGCAGACTGCTCAGCCCGAAGCCGAGGATGAACCCCATGATTAAGCCGTTCCTGAAGCGGTTTTCCGCGCATATCGACCCTTTCCTCATGGCATGCGTGCTGCTCATGCTGCTCACCGGACTCGTCGTGCTCTATAGCGCCTCGGGCCAGAGTCTGGACCGCGTCAGCGGCCAGATGGTCAATATTCTGATCGCGATGAGCGTGATGTGGGTTGCCAGTAATATTCCGCCGCAGCATCTGGAGCGCATCTCGCTGCCGCTGTACGCCCTGGGCCTGCTGCTGCTGCTATGCGTGGCGCTGTTCGGCGAAATCAGTCATGGCGCGCGACGCTGGCTCGACATCGGCATTACGCAGGTCCAGCCGTCCGAACTCATGAAGATCGCCGTCCCCATGCTGCTGGCCTGGTACTTTGCCAAGCGCGAAGCCAGCCCGCGCCTGGCCGACCACATGCTCGGCGCCGTGCTGCTGGCGGTGCCGGTGGCCTTCATCATGAAGCAGCCCGATCTCGGCACCTCGCTGCTGATCGCCGCTTCGGGCTTTTACGTGCTGTTCCTGGCCGGCCTGAGCTGGCGCCTTTTGCTCGGTGCCGCGGTAGCAATGGGCGCACTGGCGCCCATCCTGTGGTCGCTGCTGCACGATTACCAGCGACGGCGCATCGAAATCCTGTTCGACCCGCACCAGGATCCGCTTGGCGCCGGCTACCACACCATACAGGCCAGCATTGCCATCGGCTCCGGCGGTTTCGCCGGCAAGGGCTGGCTCAATGGCACGCAAGCCCAGCTCGATTTTCTGCCGGAACGCACCACGGACTTCATCTTCGCCGTCTTCGGCGAGGAATTCGGCTTCCTCGGCAATCTATTGCTGCTGCTGCTGTTCACGCTGATCATCAGCCGCGGCGTCGTCATCGCGGCGCAGGCGCAGACGACCTTCAACCGCCTGCTCGCGGGCAGCATCACGCTGACCTTTTTCACCTATGTATTCGTCAACATCGGCATGGTCAGCGGCATCCTGCCGGTGGTGGGCGTGCCGTTGCCGCTGATCAGTTACGGCGGCACTTCGCTGGTGACGATCCTGCTCGGTTTTGGTATTTTGATGAGCATCCACACTCACAAGAAACTGGTGACCACCTGATGAAATTGACTCGCCTTACCCTACCGCTGGCCTTGTGCCTGGCCGTTTGCGCCTGCAGCGGCAACGTCAAACCCGATAGCAGTTCGGGCAGCACGGCTTCCAAGCCCGGCGGCTACTACCTCGACGACGGCCCCGGCGACAATCCGCCGGCCAATATTGACGGCATCCCCGACGCCACTCCGCGTCCGGAACCGCTGCTGGCGCGCGCCAACAAGCCCTACAGCGCGCTCGGCAAGCGCTATACGCCGCTCACCGAGTATCGCCCCTATAAGGAACGCGGCATCGCCACCTGGTACGGCAAGCGCTACCACGGACAAAAAACCTCCAGCGGCGAGGTCTACGATATGTACGGCATGACCGGCGCCCATCCGACGCTGCCGCTGCCAAGCTATGTACGCGTCACCAATCCCGCCAACGGCCGCTCGGTCATCGTACGCATCAATGACCGCGGTCCATTCCACGACAATCGCCTGATCGACCTGTCCTATGCCGCCGCCTACAAGCTGCGCCTGATCGACCAGGGCAGCGGCGAGGTCATCGTCGAGGCCATCGATACACGACCGAAAAGCCCGGAACAGATGCCGCCGGTACAGGCCGAGATAAATGCGGCACCGGTTCCGGCGGCCTCGCCGTCACCAGTGCCTGAAGCGGCGCCAGTTGCCGCCGCGGCCAGCGGCATCTATGTCCAGGTCGGCGCTTTTCACTATCAGGACAATGCCGAGCGTCTGCGCGAAAAACTGCAGCAGAAACAGCTGGCTGAAAATGTCGCGCTGGAGAGCTGGTATAATCAAGGAACTTATCGCGTGCGGCTCGGGCCATACTCCAGTCGTCAAGACGCCGAGCAGGCTGCGGCCAGGATCAAGCAGGCGCTCGGCACTTCTGCCATCGTCATCTACCAGTAAAGAACCATGCGCCTATCATCTCTGCTCTCCGTCTTTCTGCTTTCCGTCGCCTCCATCGCCCACGCTGTCGCCGCTGAAGTTCCGCCACCGCCCACGCTGGCCGTTAAAGCCTATGTGCTGCGCGCTTACAACAGCGATGAAGTCATCGCTGCTGAAAACGCCAACGAACGCGTGGAACCGGCCTCGCTGACCAAGATCATGACCGCCTATATGGTGTTCAAGGCCGTTGCCAATGGCCATCTCAAGCTCAATCAGGTGCTGCCGGTCAGCACCAAGGCGTGGAAAGCCGAAGGCTCGCGCATGTTCATCGAGCCCAACAAGCCGGTGACCGTCGACGAATTGCTGCACGGGCTGATCATCCAGTCCGGCAATGACGCCGCCATTGCGCTGGCCGAAGGCGTGGCAGGTTCAGAGGAGACGTTTGCCGCGATGATGAACAAGGAAATGGCGGCGATGGGCCTCAAGGATACGCATTTCGTCAATGCCACCGGCTTGCCCGATCCCGAGCACTATACGACGGCGCACGATCTCTCTCTCATGGCCTCGGCGCTGGTGCGCGACTTCCCCGACGATTACAAGCGTTTCTATTCGACCAAGGAATACACCTACAACAAGATCACCCAGCCCAACCGCAACCGTTTGCTGTGGCTGGACCCCAACGTGGACGGCATGAAAACCGGCCATACCCAGGCCGCCGGCTATTGCCTGGTCACCTCGGCCAAGCGCGACAACATGCGCCTGATCTCGGTCGTGCTCGGCGCACCATCCGATAGCGCGCGCGCCACCGAAAGCCAGAAGCTGCTCAATTACGGCTTCCTGCTCTATGAATCGCGCCTGGTCTACAAGCACGGCCAGCCCGTCAGCAAGCTCAAGGTCTGGAAAGGGCATAACGATGTCCTGGCCGCCACGGTGGCCGAGGACGTCTACCTGACGCTGCCCAAGGGCGAATACAGCCGCGTCAAGGCCACGATCACCAGCAAGCAGCCGCTGATCGCGCCGATCAAGGCCGGCCAGGAAATCGGCACCATCAAGTTCACGCTCGGTGACAAACTGCTGGAGCAACGCAAACTGGTCGCCTCCGAGGACGTGGAAATTGCCGGCATGTTCGGCCGCCTGTGGGACAGCATCAAGCTGCAGTTCGAATAACGCGGACAACGCCGTGGCCTGAACGCATGGACCAGATCGTTTACCTTAATGGCGAATTCCTGCCGATTGCGCAGGCGCAGATCTCGGTACTCGATCGCGGCTTTATTTTCGGCGACGGCGTCTACGAGGTTATTCCGGTTTATTCGCGCCATCCGTTCCGTTTAGGTGAACACATTGCCCGCCTGCAGCAGAGCCTCGCCGGCTTGCGCTTGGCCGATCCTTACCCGGCCCGGCAATGGCAGGATCTGGTGCAGGGCCTGGTGTCACGCAATACACCGGATGATCAGTCCATCTATATCCAGGTCACGCGCGGGGTGGCGCCGCGCGACCATGCCTTTCCCAAGGAGACGCCGCCCACCATATTCATGATGAGCAATGCGCTGGTGACGCCGCCGCCGGCGCAAATCGAACACGGTGTCGCCGCCATCAGCGCGCGCGATATACGCTGGGACCGCTGCGACATCAAGGCGACGTCCCTGCTGCCCAACGTACTGCTGCGCCAGCGCGCGGTGGATGCGGACGCCGCCGAGACCGTGCTGTTCCGCGACGGCATCCTGACCGAAGGCTCGGCCAGCAACATTTTTGCCGTGGAACGCGGCACGCTGCTGGCCCCGCCCAAGGATCACCACATGCTGCCCGGCATCACCTACGACCTGGTGCTGGAACTGGCTGCGGCCCACGCGATACCGATCGAGATCGGCCATTTCGCCGAAGCACGCGTACGCGCGGCGGACGAATTGTGGATCACGTCATCCACGCGCGAGGTACTGGCTATCGTCACGCTCGACGGCGCCACCATTGGCGAGGGCAAACCCGGACCGCTGTACCGTCGCATGTACGGCTGGTACCAGGATTACAAGCAACGCATCATGCGGCATGGAGAAACTGCACATGGCTGAACAGGAAAGCCTCATCGAATTCCCCTGCGATTTCCCGATCAAGGTCATGGGCGAGACGCACGACCAGTTCGCCGATACCATCGTCGCCGTCATTCGCGAGCTGATACCCGAGTTCGACCCCAGCCGCGTGGAAATGCGCGCAAGCTCCGGCGGCCGCTATCTGAGCCTGACCTGCAGCGTGCCGGTCACCTCCAAGCCCCAGCTTGACGATGTCTACCGCCTGCTGACCGCCCACCCCATGGTCAAGGTCGTGCTTTAGCCGCGCATGCCGCATCCGCTTCATATCCAGCATCTGGGCCGCAGCGACTACGAAGCCACCTGGCATGCCATGCAGGCCTATACCGTGCAGCGTGATGCCGCCACGCCGGACGCGCTGTGGCTGACCGAACATGCACCGGTCTATACGCTGGGGCTGAACCGCCGCGACGCAAGCCCGCCGCTACGCAGCGATATACCGCTGGTCCTGGTCGATCGCGGCGGCAAGATTACCTATCACGGCCCGGGCCAGATTGTGATCTATGTGCTCATCGACTTGCAGCGCCGCGGCTGGAACATACGCCAGCTCGTCAGCGCCATGGAAGAGGCCGTGGTCGCCCTGCTGGCGCAGCATGGCATCAGCGCCCATGCGCGGGCCGACGCTCCCGGCGTGTATGTCGGCGAAGCCAAGATTGCTTCGCTCGGCCTGCGCCTCAAGAACGGCTGCAGCTATCACGGGCTCGCGCTCAATGTGGACATGGATCTGACGCCGTTCGACGCCATCGACCCGTGCGGCTATCGCGGCCTGCAGGTTACGCAACTCAGCCGCTTAGGGATTGCGCTCAGTGCGGCCGATGTCGGCCACGCCCTGGTGCAGCAACTGGCGGCACGACTGAATTACGCGCAAGCAACCGAGGAAATTTACGCATGAGCGACACCATACCGGTCAGGAAAATCGCCGGAGAGAAGGAAACCGGCGCCGCCAAGACTGCGCGCATTCCGATCAAGATCGTGCCGCAGCCGGCATTGCGCAAGCCCGAGTGGATCCGCATGAAAGTGCCCGATAGCGCGCGCTTCCAGGAAATCCGGCAGATTCTGCGCGAAAACAAGCTGCATACCGTATGCGAGGAAGCCTCCTGCCCCAATATCGGCGAATGCTTCAGCGGCGGCACCGCCACGTTCATGATTCTCGGCGACATCTGCACGCGGCGCTGCCCGTTCTGCGATGTGGCCCACGGCAAGCCGCTGGTGCCCGACGTCAACGAGCCGGAAAACCTGGCGCGCACCATCGCCCAGATGCAATTGCGCTACGTGGTCATCACCAGCGTCGACCGCGACGATCTGCGTGACGGCGGTGCGGCGCATTTCGTCGACTGCATCCGCGCCGTGCGCGAGCGCTCCCCCAGCATCCAGATCGAAATCCTCGTGCCCGATTTCCGCGGACGTCTCGACCGCGCGCTGGAAATCCTCGCACTGGCACCGCCCGACGTCATGAACCACAACCTGGAAACGGTACCGCGACTTTACAAGCAGGCGCGCCCCGGCTCCGACTACAAAAACTCGCTGGAACTGCTGCGCATTTTCGGCGAACGCAATCCGGCGGTGCCGACCAAATCCGGCCTCATGCTCGGCCTGGGCGAAAGCGACGAAGAAATCCTGCAGGTGATGCAGGATCTGCGCGCGCACGGCGTCAGCATGCTGACCCTGGGCCAGTATCTGCAGCCCAGCGCCCATCACCTGCCCGTGACGCGTTTCGTCACGCCCGAGCACTTCGTCGAATTCGAGCGCCAGGCGCTGGCGATGGGCTTCACACATGCGGCTTGCGGGCCCATGGTGCGTTCGTCTTACCATGCCGATCAGCAAGCGCATGCGGCGACCGCCGCCAACCAGCAGCTAGCCGCTGCCGTTAGCCTGGCGGAATAAACTTTTTTGGCAGCCGACTGTGCGGCTGCACCGCCTCGACAAACTTGGTTTTTGCCGGGCATTATCCTGCACATACAATAAACAGACGCACGCCAGGGCGTGCGCATTAACGGGACCACGCATGCCACACGATATCAGCTTGATTACTACAATCGCGACGGCACTGGGGCTGGCGCTCGTGTTCGGCATGCTGGCGTCGCGCCTGCGCATGCCGCCGCTGGTGGGATACTTGCTGGCCGGCATCATCATCGGCCCGACCACGCCGGGTTTCGTCGCCGATGTCGGGCTGGCGAGCCAGCTTGCCGAAATCGGCGTCATGCTGCTGATGTTCGGTGTCGGTCTGCACTTCTCGCTCGACGATCTGCTGGCGGTACGCGGCATCGCCGTGCCGGGCGCGGTCGTACAGATACTGGCCGCCACCGTGCTCGGCGGCGGAGTTGCGCTGTACTGGGGCTGGTCGCTGGGCGAAGCACTGGTGTTCGGCGTGACCCTGTCGACCGCGAGCACGGTGGTGCTGCTGCGTGCGCTGGAAGGCCGCGGCCTGCTGGAATCGATCAACGGCCGCATCGCCGTCGGCTGGCTGATTGTGGAAGACCTGGCCATGGTACTGGTGCTGGTGCTGCTGCCGGCGCTCGCCGGGCTGCTCGGCGGCCAGGCCGAAGGCATCGAGGCCGCGAGCAGTACTGACCTGTGGGCAACGCTGGGCATTACGCTGCTCAAGGTCGGCGCCTTCATCGCCATCATGCTTGTCGTCGGGCGCCGGATTTTCCCGCGCGTGCTGTGGCTGGTAGCACGCACCGGCTCGCGCGAACTGTTCACGCTGTGCGTGCTGGCAGCGGCCGTTGGCGTGGCTTATGGCGCTTCCAAGATGTTCGACGTCTCGTTCGCACTGGGCGCCTTCTTCGCCGGCATGATGATGCGCGAATCGGAATTCAGCCATCGTGCCGCCGAAGAATCGCTGCCGCTGCGCGATGCGTTCTCCGTGCTGTTTTTCGTCGCCGTCGGCATGCTGTTCGACCCCAGCGTACTGCTGGACGAGCCGGTCAAGGTGCTGGCGGTGGTTGCCATCATCATGGTCGGCAAGACGCTGGCCGCCATCATGCTGGTCCTGCTATTCCGCTATCCGCTCAACACCGCGCTCACGGTAGGCGCCAGCCTGGCCCAGATTGGCGAATTCTCCTTCATTCTGGCCGGCATGGGCGTGGCGCTACAGCTGCTGACGCCGGAAGGCCAGAGCCTGATCCTGGCCGGCGCGCTGATTTCAATCGCGCTCAATTCCCTGGTATTCACTGCCATCGAACCGGTGCAGGCTTTCGTCAGGTCGCGCTCGGCACTGGCGCGCAAGCTCGAAATGCGCTCGGACCCGCTCGCGCAGCTGCCGATGTCGGTGGAAGCAAGCTATCTGAGCGGCCAGGTGGTGCTGGTAGGTTACGGCCGCGTCGGCCGCCGTATCGCGGAAGCACTGAGCGTCCGCGGCATCCCCTACGTCGTGGCCGAGCAGAACCGTGAAATCGTCGAAGCGTTGCGCGCACGCGATATGCCGGCTGTATCAGGCGATGCCGCCGATCCGGCCGTGCTGATCCAGGCGCACATCGCACGCGCCGGCATGCTGGTGATCGCCACGCCTGACACCTTCGGCGTGCGCAAAATGGTGGAAACCGCGCGCACGCTGAACCCCGGCATTGAGGTGATCCTGCGTACACATAGCGACGAAGAAGCCGACATGCTGCGCGCGGAGAATCTCGGCAAGGTCTTCATGGGCGAGCATGAGCTGGCGCGCGGCATGACGCGGCACGTACTGGCGCGCATGGGTTTCAACGAGCCGGCGCAGGAAACAACGCACAGCTGACGGCCGCGGGCCTGACCCGGACAGGCCGCAAATTAGGCTAATATGGCGATTGCGCGGTCATACCGCGTAATGCCCCACCCGTAACAATTCCTTGGATCTTCATTTCTATGCAGCTCGCGCCTCCTACCGGGCCTGTGCGTCCCTTGCGCAATCCCGGCTTCATCAAGCTGCTGGCCTTTCGCGTGCAGATCGTGCTGGCGTACCAGATCATGGCAGTCGTGGTCGGCTGGCATATCTACGAGCTTGAGCACGATCCGCTGGCGCTGGGCCTGGTCGGCCTGGCTGAAGTCATTCCCTATTTCTGCTGCGCACTGTTTGGCGGCTATGCCGTGGATCACTATTCGCGGCGCCTGTTCGGCGTATTCTCGAGCGCGCTGCTTTGCCTCAATGCCGCCACGCTGGCAGCCGTATCGCTGGGCTGGATTGCGGGCGACCCCAGTTTGTGGATCTATGCCTCCATCGCCTGCACCGGCGTGGCGCGCGCGTTCATCGCGCCTACCTATAATGCCTTGTTCGCACTGATCCTGCCGCGCGGCCAGTTCGCACGCGCCGCCGGCATCGGCAGCTCGGTGTTCCAGACCGGGCTCATTGTCGGCCCGGCGCTCGGCGGCGCACTCGTCGGGTGGTTCAGCATTTCCGCCGCCTACATCGCCGCCGCCGCGCTGACCCTGAGTTCCGGACTGGCGCTGCTATCGCTGCGCGTGAAGGAACCGCCGCCGGCGCCACCGTCACCGATCTTCGCCAGCATAGCAGAAGGATTGCGCTTCGTTTACCGCCACCAGATCATGCTGGGCGCGCAAGTGCTGGACATGTTCGCCGTGCTGTTCGGCGGCGCCGTCGCCATGCTGCCCATGTTCGTGCAGGATGTCTTCCACTACGGCCCCGAAGGCCTGGGCATACTGCGTGCGGCACCGGCGGCCGGCGCCATCCTCACCGGCCTTTATATCGCGCGCCATCCGATCAACAAGCATGCCGGCCGCATCCTGCTGGGCGCCGTCGGCGGCTTCGGCATCGCCATCATCCTGTTCGCGCTGTGCGAAAACTTCTGGCTGGCGGCGGCATTGCTCGCACTGTCCGGTGTCTGCGACGGCGTTTCCGTCGTGCTGCGCACCACCATCATGCAATTGCTGACACCGGATCACATGCGCGGCCGCGTTTCCGC
>CBILOJ010000020.1:0-15655 GCA_966238525.1 uncultured Methylophilaceae bacterium
TCGATGACATCGATCCATGCACCCAGCTGATCGATCAGGATGAACAGCTGGTCGGCGAGCGGTTGGGACAAGACATAATGCCCCTGACGGATGGCACCGAGGATATCTTCCGAGACATGGGTCACCCTGACGACCGGGATGAAGGCAAACAGCGCCGCATTGCCCTTCAAGGTGTGCAGGGCACGGAACAGATGATCGATCGACGCTGCGGAATCCGGCGATTTCTCCAATTCCAGCAGCGAATCGCTGGCCGCCTCCAGGCACTCGCGCGATTCGATCACATACTGGGTCAACAGTGCATCGGTCAAGTGTGCACACCTATCAACATATTGATATTAAGCAGCAACGTCGACGGATCGACGGGCTTTATCATATAGAAATTCGCCCCTATCTCGTAAGCCCGCTGGGCGTCATGTTCCGCATCTTCATTGCTGATCATGAGTACGGGCACCGATGAAATATCGCGCAGTTTACCGAGAAAGGTATAGCCGTCCATCATCGGCATGTTGATATCGACGATGAAAAGGTCGAAATCGTGCGTCAATGCTTTCTCCAGCCCCTCGCTACCGTTGGCAGCTTCGGTGATCTCATACTCTTGCGGCTCGAGAATCTGCCGGTAATAAAGGCGCACGGTATGCGAATCGTCCACGATCAGTATGGTTTTTTTCATGATGATGGCTTTTGGTAAACAATCCCGTCAGGAAACTTCCTCGGATGGAACAACGTCGTTATCCGGCTCATCGATTCCGAATGCCCCAGGCAGATAAATCCTTCCGGGGCCAACGTGTCATACAGCGTTTCCGCAGCTTCACGCCGTGACAATTCATCGAAATAGATCAGCAGATTACGACAGAAAACAATATCGAAGTCGCGATAGCCGGAGGTCTCGGCAGGCTCGGTAATATTCACGCGGCTGAAGGTCACCGAGCCGCGGATGTTTTCAATGATTTGATAATCGTCGTTGGCCAGCCTGACGAAATATTTATCCAGCATGCCCTGTGAAACATACTGCAATGCGCGCTTCTGATAAATGCCGCGCTCGGCCAATGCCAGCACACGGGTATCGATATCAGAGGCAAAAAGCTCGATGTCGTAGGCATCCACGTCCGGCCAATGCTCGAGGAGATAAAGCGCGACGGAATACGGCTCCTCTCCCGATGAGGAGGGAATGGACCAGATACGTATGGAACTCCCCTGCTTCTTGCGGCGCGCCACTTCCGGCAGCAATGAGTTGACCAGGCATTTGAGCTGGTACTCTTCCCTGAAGAAATAAGTTTCATTGGTTGTCATCAAATTGACGAGCAATTGCAACTCGGTCGATTGATTGAACAGCAACATCGAAAAGTAGTCCGCAAAGTCTCGACTGCCGGTCGCATTGATGCGCTCGACCAGACGCTTGTCTACGAAGTAACGTTTATTGTCATCGAAATGTATGCCGGTTCTGGCATAGAAATAATCACGGAACTTGCGGAAATTTTCCGCGGTGATGCTCATCTCCTCACGAGGATCGGGCAGGTTCATCCGAGAATCCGCTGGACGGCAAAATTCGCAGCGAATCTGCCGTAATCATTATCGAAACGGCGGGCGGAAGCCTCGATGGCCGGCACCATATCGGCCGTGCCGATCTCTGACAGGGCATCGATCGCCGCCGCCCACACATTGATGTGAGACTCGTGTTCGATCACGCGCAGCAGTAATGGCGGCACCCGGGCATCGCGCACGCCTGCCAGGATGTTGATGGCAAATATGCGGATATCATGGTCATCGTCGCCCAGCAGCGATGCCATGAAGGGCACCACGGCCTCATGCATTTGCTGCAGGGCCACGATTACGTCGTTTCGCAGCCGCGCATTCTCGCTGCGCAAATAAGGAAGCAGATTTCCGACGGCATCCGCGGTACCGATTTTAATCAACGCCGTCAAAATCGCTGCCGATACCGCTGCGTCCTCCTCGCTGCGCAGCTTCTCGCTCAAGGGCCTGGCCGCTTCGGGAAAGGCGGCGAGCTCACGCGCCGCTCCTTTTCGTTGCCCCGCATCGCCATCATTGAAAGCAAGCAGAAGCTCGTCCAAGCTACGGCTATAGCTGTGCGCTTCGGTTGAAATAGCGGATTTCTTCATCAAGGCCATCTAGTCATTCCCCATGTCATGGAGGCGGCGTTTGCAGCCAGCGTATCAGCTGCGGCGCGATTTCTTCCACCGGCAAGACGACCTCGGCGCCGCCATTTTCGATCAGTTCCCGCGGCATGCCGTTGACGATGGTAGACGCTTCCGATTCGGCAATCGTGTGGCCGCCCTGACTTCGAAGACGCGTCATTTCACTGGCGCCATCCCGCCCCATGCCGGTCAGCAGAACGCCGATAATGTTCTCCGCCGCATATACGGACTGTGCACTTTTCACCAGCAGATCGACACTGGGATGCCAGAGATGATCCTGATGGGAAGGCACCGGCATCACCATGACGCCTTGGGGCCGCCTGTTCAACACGATGTCGGCGTCGCCCTTGGCAACGTAGATATAGCCGGCTTCCAGTTTGAGCGGCCGCGTCACTTCCAACACAGTGAGCGGACACAAGCCGTCCATCCGCTTGGCCAGCGCATAAGTGAAGCTGGCTGGCATGTGCTGTGCCACGATCACCGGCCACGGAAAATCGGCAGGCAGTTCGGGCAGTATTTCTTCCAACGTCCTCGGTCCGCCGGTGGATACTCCGATCAATACCACACCGTATTCTTCCGTCACTTTTCCGGCCGTCGCCATTGCCTGCTGTTGTTGGCCCGGCCTAATGTTCTGTTCACGCAAGCGTTGGGAGAGCCCTAGACTACGACGGACTTTGGCCCCGGCCGCCACGCGGATTTTCGGCACCAGTTCGGCGGCGATACTGTCCAGGTTCAGTGAGGTAGCCCCGTCCGGTTTCGCCATATGATCGACGGCGCCAAGTGCCATGGCTTCCAGCGTGGTTGCTGCGCCTATGGCAGTCAAGGACGAAAACATCACCACCGGGGTCGGGCGCTCAATCATGATGCGCTCCAGGCATTCCAGTCCGTTCTTGCCCGGCATGTTGATATCGAGCGAAATAACGTCGGGCTGAAATCGGTGGAGTGCCGCCAATGCCTCCAGGCCGTCGCGCGCGGTTTGTAGTTCGAAGTCATCGAGTTTGGAAAAAATATTGACCAGCAGCTTACGCATCAACGCCGAATCGTCCACGATCAATAATTTTGTGCTTGCGCCGTGCGACCGGGAGTTTTTAGCTGGCGACACCACTATTTCGGCTTTTTCTTGGGGCTGCGGCCTCCGGCTTTGTTCAGCGCCTTGAGATCAACACTATCCAGCAGTTGCTCGGGATCGAACATCAGGATCATTCTGCCGTCGTTGAGATGCGCCACCTGCTGCACCATGCGCATATGGGCCTGGAAGGGGTCGGGGGTCGCTTCGAAAGCCTGGTCCGATACCCGTATGACTTCGGTAATGGCGTCAACGACGAATCCGGTTTTGATGCCTTTCACCTCAAGCACCATGATGCGTTGACTATCGGGATCGGGCGATGGGGACAACCCGAAGCGCTGACGCTGGTTGACAACAGGCACGACCGTACCGCGCAGGTTGAAGACGCCGGCGATGAAATCGGGCGCATGAGGCACCGGCGCCATGGCAGGCATGCGCACGATTTCCTGCACCGCCTGGATCGGCAGGCCGAATACTTCATCGACCAGACGGAATATCAGCAGCTGGGTTTCGTCGAAAGACGCCTGCTCGCCTTGTTCCGGATTCTGCGAAGCGATGTCGCTTTCCCGCAGGCTCTGGATCAGCATCTGCACCGGCTCCGCCCCGAACAACGCTTCCGGCGACAACACCGAAATCAGTCTTTGCCCGTCATCGATACGGCAAATGGCAGTGATCTCGGCATGCGCATCCTCATGCCCGAGGAATTTGGGCACCTTGTCCAGCACGTCGCGTCGGGCATGCAGGATTTCGGTGACGGCATCGATGATCAGCCCCACCTGCTGCGTGCTGCCGTCTATGGAAAGCGAGATGACAATCACCCGGCTCTGCGTCGTGGCCGCCCGTTGCGGCAAGGACAACAGCGGCCGCAGGTGGAAAACCGGCAGCAGGCTGTCGTGCAAATAGATGACGCCGGCAATGCTGTCGTGCGCATTGGGCACCTGCAATATTTTTTCGGGCAGAAAAAGGATCTCTTCCACCTGATCGATATGAAAAGCATATTCCTGCTCGTCCGCAACGAAGGTCACAAGCTGGATGTTGGCCTCGTCGTCGACCGTATCGCTTTCGGGCGCCGCCTCTCCTTTCCTGGCTGTCTGGCGCGGCAATCGTGCCGCAAATTCCCGCTGCACGATCTTATTGAAATTGACCAGCATGACGGCGGTCCCGGCCTGCCGAATCACGCCTGACAGAAACCCCTTGTCGATCCTGGCGTCTGCAAGGCCGCCGTCGCCTTGCGCCGTATCGACGTCGAAAATATCCGTCACGCTATCGACCATGAAGCCGATGGGCCGGTCCAGCATGACCACCAGAACGCGGGCAGCAGGGTTGTCGATCGGCTCGACCAGGTCGAAGACGGCGTGCAGATTGATGATTGGTAATACCGTGCCACGAAAATTGGCGAGCCCGCGCAAGGATGGCGGGCTCAAGGGAACATGCGAAATGGCGGGTATCCGGATGATTTCCTGCAGCGCGTTCAGCGGTGCGGCGAAGGCAAGCCCGCCGACGCGAAAGCCGATGTATTGCTGCGATGCTGCGATCTCGCTGTCGCCAGGCGTTACAGACGCTGTTTCGCTCATGCAGGATCCCGGTCGGTGTGGGTCATTCAGGTATGGCGCAGCGAATCGGCGAGCGAGGCGATTTCCTCGATCGCAGCCGCCAGCTCTTCCGCTCCCTTGGATTGTTGATCGGCGGCGGTAGCCGCCTCTTGCGTGGCCTGGTCGGCTTCGGTCGCGACGGAGGCAATCTGCTCGGTACCGCGTTTGATCTCATCCACCATGTTCAGCATGGTCGTGGCGTTGGCAGCAATATCCGCGATGCGGGTTTGCACCTGTTGCATCTCCGCCTCGACAGTTTCGAAGCTGGACAGCGTACGCTGGGTTTTTGCCACTTCCGCCGTCGCCGTACCGGCGATTTCCTCCAATGTGGTACGCACAAAGCGGATCTGGCCCTGCACCGCCAGCACGAGATCCTTGATGCGCTCGACGTGTTCGGCCGAGTCTCGCGAGAGATTGCGGATATCCGATGAAACCACGACGAAGCCTTTGCCATGCTCGCCGGAGCGGGCGGCTTCTATCCTGCCGCTCACGGCCAGCATATTGGTCTGGATCGAAATATTGGCGATGGCATTGACGATTTTGTCGATACGCTGGCACAGCTGTTCCAGTACTTTGGCTTGGTCCCAGCTACGCCGCGTTTCGGTCACGGCCGCCAGGATGCCGGCGTTCATCGCCTCGATGGCGCGCCGGTTGTCTTGCAAAAGCTGCAGCATGGCCGTGCCGTTGTGGATGGCTTGTTGCATGCTAGCGTTCATGTGCCGAGTACCTTTTTCGATCTGGTTTGCGGCAACGGCTGATTCCTCGGCAGCCACACTCTGCTGTTGCGCACCCTTGCTGATCTGGTTCAGCGCGATCTTGATCTGGGCGGCAGCACGATTGATTTCTTCAATGGCAGCGGATAATTCCTCGGCAATGGCGACCACCTCTTCGCTATCGCGTTCGACGTTGGTGCCCACGTGCAAGTCTTCAGAAAATTTCGCCAGTTCCTGGGCGGCCTTGCTGCCCTGGCTCAAAGCCACGCTCTGCTCGTTTATCATGCGCGCGGATTCTTCACATGCTGCCGCCTGTTCCTCGGCAGCCGCCGCGACCGCTTCCGCACCTTTTTGCAGCTCGGCGGAAGCAATCGCCGATTCCTGGGACAGGATGGAGACTTCTTCTCCCGCCTTCGCAATACTTTGCATGCTCTTGCGGACCTCGTCGAGCTGCTCGTTCAGCGTTACGCCTTTTTTTACCTCATTGGCCGCAGTTTCTGCCGCTTTACCGATGTTTTCGGAAATGGTCGCTACTTCCGCTTTTATTTTGACGACCAGCTCCTGGATTTCACGCGCGCTGCTTTCCGCGTCTTCCGCCTGGTTACGCACCTCATCCGCTACGGCACCGAAACCTTTGCCATGGCGTCCGGCACGGGCCGCCTCGATGGCGGCGTTGAGCGCAAGCAAATTGGTCTGGTCAGCAATATTGGCGACGATTCTGCCGATTTCGCCGATGTCTTCCACCTGTTTCTCCAGCTCCGCCACTTCCCCAACCGACCTGAGTTGGCGTTCTGCCGCCGTTTCCACATTGCTGATGGCCTCGCTGATGGTGCTGCTGACGTCATGCACCAGGGCTTGCAAGCCTCTGATGGTGTTTTGCGAGATTTCGGCATTTTCACGGGCAAGCGCAAGACCGCGCGACATTTCCGTAATCGCCCGCAGCGACTCTTGTGCCGAGCCGGAAGCTTCTTCGGCGCCGACCGTCACCTGGTCCATCGAGCGCTGCAATTCCTCCGCGGCGACGGCGGTCTGGCTGATGCCGGTCGCCAATTGGCCAGCAGCGGCACTGATGCGCTCCGCCGCCTGTTGCCGTTTGTCGACATACGTTGCGTTGCGTCTACCGTTGCTTGGCGGCGCACCGGACGCAGAAACGGCCTTTGCCGGCTGGGCGGAACGCCTGGCGGGGGCAGCTGTGGTGTTATTCACCTTGGATTTTTTTACTAGGGCCATAATTTCTCCAGTCGCGGACTCGATGCTCGGGCATCAACGCGAATTACTTAGTTTGCCAACGGCTCGAAGTGCCTGCCTGATACGCCGTTTTTCAGATGAATGGCAAAATCCTCCGCACTCAGAGGTTTGCTGAAATAGAAGCCCTGAATCTGGTCGCAATTCTGCGTCTTCAGAAAATTCAGTTGCCCCAAAGTCTCGACACCTTCGGCCACGACATTCAAATTGAGCTGTTTGGCGATGGCAATGATGGCGCCGGTGATCGCGGCGTCGTTCGAGTCGCTGGTGACATCACGGACGAAGGAGCGGTCTATTTTCAGGCTGTCGATGGGAAAACGCTTGAGGTAGCTCAGGCTGGAATAGCCGGTACCGAAATCATCCACCGACAATTTCACACCAATATCCTTCAACTGGTCGAGCGTACTGATGGTGGATTCGGCGTTATGCATGATCACGCTCTCGGTAATTTCGAGGTCGAGATAATGCGGATCCAGCCCGGTTTCGCGCAAGCTTCTAGATACGATCTCGACAAAATGCTTCTGGTTCAGTTGAACCGCGGACAGGTTGACGGCAATGGTGATGGGAGGCAGCCCGTCGTGTTGCCATTGGCGGTTTTGCTTGCAGGCGGCAGCCAGGATCCATTCGCCAATCGGGCCGATCAGCCCGCACTCTTCCATGATGCCGATGAAGCGGCTCGGCATGATGAGCCCGAGTTTGGGATGGTGCCAGCGCAACTGCGCTTCGGCGCCGACGATGGCGCCTGTTCTCAGATCGATTTGCGACTGATAGAGCAATTCCAGTTCATTGCGCTCCAGGGCGTAGCGCAGGCCATGCTCCAGCGACAATTGGTCGAGCGCAGCCGCATTCATTTCGGCATCGAAAAACTCATAGCCGTTGCGCCCGGTCTGCTTGACCCGGTACATGGCGCGGTCCGCATTCTTGATCAATGAGGCCGTATCCTGGCCGTCGCGCGGAAAGATGCTGATGCCCAGGCTGGGCGTGATGTGCATATGGTGGCCATTGATCAGGTAGGGGCGCGCAACGGTGTCGAGGAACTTCTGGGCGATGACGGCCACGTCGTCGATTTCCTTGATGCCCGTGAGCGCAATCACGAACTCGTCGCCGCCCACGCGCGCAATGATGTCGACTTCGCGGCTGCGTTCCTTCAACCTATCCGCCACCACTTGCAGCAGGAGATCGCCCATGGTGTGGCCCAGCGAATCGTTGATGATCTTGAAGCGGTCGAGATCGACGAAGAATAGCGCGACCTGCGTTTCATCGCGCCGGGCAATGGCAAGCAAATGCTCCAGGCGCTCGAACAACATGAAACGGTTCGGCAATGCGGTCAAGGTATCGTAGTGCGCAAGAAAATGAATGCGCTCTTCCGAGGCCTTGCGCTCGGTGATATCTCGCGAAACCCCCGCAATGCCGATAATCTGCTTCTGATCGTTGAAAATCGGCACCTTGACCGTTTCCACCCAGGTCGTCTTGCCCTCCAGGATCATGATCGATTCATCGTAGCGTTTGGTCACGCCTGCTTCCAGCACATGACGATCCGTGATCTCGTTGTGTGTCGCATATTCCGGCGGGAAGATTTCCCGGTCGTGCCGGCCCTCGACCTGGGCCGGATGCATGTCGTAAACCGTGGAGAATTTATCGTTGATCGCCAGATAGCGGCCTTCCACGTCTTTGAGCCAGGCAATATCCGGAATGCTGTGCAGCAAGGCGTTTTGCCGTTGCTGAACGTCGCCAAGATCTTTCGCCTGGGTGCGGATCATTTCTTCACGCGTTCGTGCCGCGGAAACATCGGTGATCTGTACCACAGCCCCGCGCGAGCCTTGAGGCAAGCTGAACGGGATGATCTGGATGGCTTGCTGCATGGCCTGCCCGTCATTGAGAAACAATGGCAGCGGCACATTGTTCAAGGCATTGGACAGGACTGAGGGATAACCGGAGGCAATTGCGTTTTGCAGCGCATGATGAAAACGGGAATTGACGATGGCGGGAAACAATGCACTTAGCGGCTGCTGGAACGCGTCTACCGCTTGGATGCCGGAAGCCTCCAGCATCCAGTCGTTCCACACCAGCACGCACTCACGCTCGTCGACCACAATGAGGCCGATAGGCAATATCCGGAGCACATCGGAGGTATAGCCTAGCTGCTCGAAAGTGCCGGATAATGAATTCATCGATGCGTTAGCGTTGCAACGACTCTAGGTAGATTTCGATCTTGTTCTGGAAATTCGGCATCGAGACAATATCCTGCAGGATGGCAACATGGCCGTATATCGTTCTGCTCTTGAGCAGGAAATCGATATAAAGCAGCATGACCACATCGTCACGCCCGCGCTTTTCCAGTTCAAGGATGCTTTGGCAGGTATCGATCTTGGACACCGGCAGCGAGATGGTGAACTCGCCGCCCAGTATATTGACCAGAGTCCCTATGCAGGCATTGAGAATGATATTGCCGATCTCGTTGAGCGCTTCCTCTTCCATTTCGGTCAAACTACCCGGATAGGTATCCCCTACCATCAGCCTGACGATGTCGAGGCTGTGGGATTCCGGAAAAATCAGGATGGCATCGGCATTGAATTCGCCGGCCAGGCGTTGCGTCACGCTGCATACGCGTTCGCCCGCGGTTTTGGAAAGTATCGCTACTGCTTCATGGCGCGATACCAGGGCCAGTGAAGGAACGGCCAGCGTGATTTCGTCGTTGGCCATCTGGCTCAGCGCGTTTGCAGCGCGCCCCATGCCGATATTGAAGATTTCGGTCAATGCATCTTTTTGCAAATCGCTGAGTTGAGTTTTCATAAGGCGGCGAAGATCTTTTGTATGCTGCTTTCCGTAATTGGTTTTTCGATGACCGCGACGAACATGATGCCCAGGGACTGGATTTTAGTCCGTACGCTTTTCTGAACATTGGCAGTGATTACTGCCATTTTGGCATTCGGATATTTTTTGTGAAGTTGCACAGCCGCGTCGTATGAGCTCATCCCCGGCATATTGATGTCTATCGTGATCAAATCCGGCGCTTCGGATTCATCCAGCGCCAATGCCTCGTCGCCACTGGCAGCCTCTAATACGGCGCAATCCGGGTATTTGGCCAAAACCTGCAATCGAATCGTCATCCTAGATATGGTGCTGTCATCTACGATCAGTATTTTTTTCATTTCACTCTTTGGTAGTTATCTGGGGTTGCAGGGGATTTCGATCTTAATTTAATAACCTGGGTTTCACAAGCCGGTTTTTCTCCATTTCATCAAGACGAATTATTATTATAATCATTTGTTTATAAAGGAAAAATTAAAATCCACTCATAAGTTCCATACCGCACAATTGATTAAATACAATGAGTAATGGAGCAGCGCACGAAATGATCCGAAGACCAAGGAATTTGCCGTGTCGGCTAATACGCGTCGGCCGCATCCTGCAGGATATGACTCACTGCTTCCGGATCGCCTATCCAGAAATAATAGAACTCGCGCACCACGGCCAGGAACAGGCGCCGTGTTTCCTTGAGTTCGAACAGTGGCACTGTGGCGTCCACCGCAGAACGGTAAATCATGGCACTCTTGTCCGGCGCATCGCGAAGGCGCAACAGCAACAGCTTGACCAGTTTCACGCGCGTCTCGACCAGCGCCGGTAGCGCACCTTCCTGGCGCAATGCCTGGGTGTAAGCCTTGAGCGGCCAGTTCTCGGCAACGCCGAAACGTTCCTGGTCCAGGCTGCCCCATAGCGCTGCCAGGTCGCAATCTGGTGGTTGCCAGGCTTGGCAGGTTGCGCCGAACGCGGCTTCGGCGTTGAGCGCGGCGATGGTTTTGATGTCGCGCGTCCAGAACGGATAGAATTCGCGCACGACGCCGAGCGCATAAGGCCAATCGGTGCGGTCGATGCGATCCAGCAAGGCTTCCACCGCATTGCGGTAGCCTTGGCCCTGGCTGGGCTCATGGCTGATCACGGGCAGGAGCTGTTGCAGCAACTGCGCGCGCCGCTCCAGATCCTGTTCATCCGCGCCCTTGTTCCTGAGCAGATTGAGATAGGCCTGCAGCGCTTCCTGTTCGCGGGTCTCGTTCATGTTCGGATAGATGTAGTCCAGCGACCAGACAGCCGCAACCATGCCTAGCACTATACCGGCAAAACCAGGCCCGGCATATGGCGTAGCGCGAGAAGCCACGCCATGCTGCGTATGGTTGCCGCTGCATCAC
Source organism: uncultured Methylophilaceae bacterium (assembly GCA_966238525.1). GTDB lineage: Bacteria > Pseudomonadota > Gammaproteobacteria > Burkholderiales > Methylophilaceae > CBILOJ01. The sequence goes on from CBILOJ010000020.1 coordinate 10,957, forward strand.
AGCCTGCGTAAGATCCAACCTTTGGCCAACGAATCCGGAGCCGTCACCTCGATGAATCAAGAGCAAGCCCTGGCTTATATGCATACGCTGCTGCGTTCCATGCTGGAAAGAAAGGCGTCCGACCTGTTCATCTCGGCCGATTTTCCGCCGGCGATGAAGATCGACGGCAAAATGACACCGATCACGCAGCAGAAGCTCAGCGGCGAACACACGAAAGCCTTCGCCGACGCGCTGATGAATGACAAGCAGCGCCGCGAGTTCGAGCAGGACAAGGAATGCAATTTCGCCATCTGGCCCAGGGACATCGGCCGCTTCCGCGTCAATGTTTTCGTGCAGCAGGAAAAGGTCGGCATGGTGCTGCGCACCATCACGACCAATATTCCCAATTTCGACGAACTCGGCCTGCCGCCGCAGCTCAAGGACGTGGTCATGAGCAAGCGCGGCCTCGTCATCCTGGTCGGCGGCACCGGCTCGGGCAAGTCGACCACGCTGGCGGCCATGATCGACTACCGCAACGAGCACAGCCACGGCCACATCATCACGGTGGAAGACCCGGTCGAATACGTGCACGCAAGCAAGAATTGCCTGATCACGCATCGCGAGGTCGGCCGCGACACGCACGACTGGTTCAGCGCACTCAAGAACACGCTGCGCCAGGCGCCCGACGTCATCCTCATCGGCGAAATCCGCGACCGCGAAACCATGGAATTCGCCTTGGCCTTCGCCGAAACCGGCCATTTGTGCATGGCGACCTTGCATGCCAACAGCGCCAATCAGGCGTTGGACCGCATCGTCAACTTCTTTCCCGAGGAACGCCACGCGCAGCTGCACATGGATTTGTCGCTCAACCTGCGGGCCTTCGTCTCGCAGCGTCTGGTGCCGAAAAAAGACGGCGGCCGCTGCGCCGCCATTGAAATTCTGCTAAATTCGCCGCTGGTATCCGATCTCATCCTCAAGGGCGAAACCAATATGGTGAAGGAAGCCATGGCCAAATCGGTGGAGCTCGGCATGCAGACTTTCGACCAGGCGCTGTTCCAGCTGTGCGAGGACGGGCGCATCTCGCAGGACGACGCCTTGCGCAACGCCGATTCGATCAACGAGCTGCGGCTGCGCTTCAAGCTGCACGGCAAGGATTCCGCGGCGAGGGATGCCGCCTCGCGCATCGATCATCTGTCGCTGCATGACGATACGCCGGAAGAAGATACGCCGGCACCGCCTGCGGCGAACTAAGGTCTAGCATGGAAATTTCCCTTTTCGTGGCGCTGGCTGCCGGCGCCTGGTTCTGGTTCGACAGCATAGGCGCGCGTGAAACTGCCATCCGCCTCGGCCGCGATCTCGCCGAACGCTGCGGTCTGCAACTGCTCGACGAAACCGTGGCTTGCTCCAAACTGCGCGTGGGCCGCAACCGCCTGGGCCGCGTACAGCTCATGCGCGTCTACGATTTCGAAGTCAGCGCCAGCGGCAGCGATCGCCTGCCGTGCCAGCTCGTGCTGCTCGGCAGCGAACTGCAGTCCTGGCACATTCCGCCCTATCTGCAGCCGCTGCACTAGCCGCGCTCATGGCAAGCGCGTCCGCCACGCCTGATCTGTCCTACCGCGGCCGCTTTGCGCCTTCGCCCACCGGTCCTCTGCATTTCGGCTCGCTGGTCGCCGCCGTTGCCAGCTATCTGGAAGCGAAAACGCGTCACGGCAAATGGCTGCTGCGCATGGAAGACCTGGACCGGCCGCGCGAGATGGCAGGCGCCGCCGACGATATCCTGCACACACTGCAAGCCTTCGGCTTCGAATGGGATGGCACTGTGCTCTACCAGAGCCGGCGCGACGACGTTTATGCCGCAGCGCTGGCCAGGCTGAAACAAACCGGGCTGGTCTACGGCTGCGCCTGCACGCGGCGCGAGATTGCCGACTCGGCCACGCACGGCATCGACGGTCCCGTCTATCCTGGCACTTGCCGCAGCGGTCTGCCGCCCGGCCGATTGCCTCGCGCCTGGCGCATGGTCACCGAGGACCGCGCCATCAGCTTTGACGACGCGGTGCAAGGCCGGCTGCGCCAGAACCTGCAGCGCGACATCGGCGACTTCGTACTCAAGCGCGCCGATGGGCTCTATGCCTACCAGCTCGCCGTAGTCGTCGACGATGCCGAGCAGGGCATCACCGACATCGTGCGCGGCGCCGACCTGCTCGACTCGACGCCGCGCCAGATTTATCTGCAACAGGTCCTGGGCTACGCCACGCCGCATTATGCGCATGTACCGGTAGCGGCCAATGTCGACGGTGAAAAGCTCAGCAAGCAGACGCTGGCCGCGGCGCTCGATGCCGTCTCCGCCGTTCCGTTGTTGTGGCAAGCGCTGCAGTTTCTCGGCCAGCGGCCGGATCCGGCATTGCGGCAAGCCGACCTTGATGCGGTATGGGCGTGGGCACAGGCGCATTGGCGGTTAGAGCGCATTCCCCGGCAGCGCATGCTGCCCGCGGACGCTGATTGACGATCCTGGATTCCGCCTCAAACCGAATGGCAAATCGATAATTCATGGCATTAAGGGAAATTGGCGGCGGAATACCAAGGCGAGATTTCTCCCTTCGTGGAAATGACAGCGTAATCTTTTACGAACCCATCTCATCTCGTCATTCCAGCGTAAGCTGGAATCCAGCGCTGCGCCGGACCGTCTGGGCCAACCGACCGAGCACGAGGCATTCGAATCGCAAGCAATGAATCCGGGCATCAAGCCAAGAACATGGATTCCAGCTTGCGCTGGAATGACGGGTAGGCAACGCTATATTGGATGAACCGAACCCGACGGCTTAACTGCCGCAGCACGCAACTGCCATACGGCCGATGTTATGATAAGTCTTTTGCTCCATCCCCTTTTCCCATGCAAGACGCCGATCAGCTCCACCGCTTCATTTTCGAGAACACGCCCATCCGCGGCAATACGGTACATCTGGACCACAGTTTCGATACCGCGCTGCAGCATCAGGACTGCCCGCCGCCGCTGCGCCGCGCGTTGGGCGAACTGATGGCGGCCAGCGTGCTGCTCGCCGCCACGCTGAAGATGCGCGGCGCGCTGGTGCTGCAGATCCAGGGCAAGGGCGCGCTCAAGCTACTAGTGGTGGAATGTACGGCGGCGCTGACCTTGCGTGCCACGGCGAAATGGTCGGGATCGCTGGAAAACGCTTCACTGGTGGAACTGGTCGGTGACGGCCGCTTTGTCATCACATTGGATCCCAAAGACGGCGGCCAGGCCTACCAGGGCATCGTGCCGCTCGAAGGGGAAAGCATCGCCGAAATCCTGCAGAACTATATGCAGCGCTCGGAGCAGATCGATACGCGCATCTGGCTCGCCTGCGACGGCAAGACAGCCGCCGGTATGCTGCTGCAGAAACTGCCTGCCACCCAGGATATGGAAACGTCAGCCGAAGAAGATGCCGATACCTGGCCGCGCCTGGGCTATCTGGCCGATACCGTGCAAGCCGAAGAATTGCTGGCACTGCCGACGCAAAAACTGCTGCAGCGGCTGTTTCACGAAGAGGATGTACGCCTGTTCGAAGGTCAACCCATCCGCTTTCATTGCAGCTGTTCGCGCAACAGCGTAGGCGGTATGCTGCGCATGCTGGGCCATGAGGAAATTGCCGGCATCATCGCCGAGCGCGACGACATCGAGGTACGTTGCGACTTCTGCGGTGCGCAATACCGTTTTGATCGCATCGATGCCGAGCAGTTGTTCGCCGCCGACACTCCGGCCCCCGGTTCGGACAGCCAGCACTAGACCGCAAGCTGCCGGCGCACGCGCTCGAACAGGCAGACGGCCGCAGCTGCGGCCGCATTGAGCGATTCCACGCTACCCGGCATCGGAATGCGCACGCGCTCGCTGGCAGCAGCAAGCAGTTCTGCACTGAGGCCGGCGCCCTCATTGCCGATGATGAAGGCCACGGCGCCGTCGAGATCGCACTCATACAAAGATGTTCCGCCCAGCTCGGCAGCCAGCGTGCGGCCGGCAAACGACGACGCCACCTCGACCAGATCAGCGCGCTCGGCGACAGGCAGGATGAAATGTGCGCCTTGCCCGCCGCGCAAAGCCTTGGGCGACCAGATATCGGCGCAGCCAGTCGACAGATACACCGCTTCCACTCCCGCCGCTGCTGCCGAACGCAGCATGCTGCCGAGGTTGCCCGGATCCTGGATGTCTTCGATCAGCAGTGTGAACGCAGGCGCCGCCGGCAGCGGCAAATGCGGCATAGCAGCCAGCGCCAGCAATCCCGTAGGCGTGGTCACAGGCGAAATTTCCGCCAGCATGGCGGGCGGCAGCATGACGGTTTCGACCTGCGCCATGCGCTGTAGCACGCGCACCGCATCGGGACTGCAGTCGCCCTCGGCGACGATGAGTAATTCGGGCTGGCCGCAAGCGGCGGCATAAGCCTCCACCAGATGTGCGCCATCGAGCAGCACCTGGCCGCACTTGCGCCGCTCGCGCGCCGAATCGGCGAGCTTGCGGAGCTGCTTGAACAGACTGTTGTCGCGTGAGGTGATATGCTTCATGAGGTAAACTTGTCGTGCGGCGCCAATAGGCAAGCCTGCATTATAGCGGCTGGCCGCCGTCGAAGCCCGCATCGCGGGCATTCGCATCTTCAAGACCGAAACAAGGGGAAACCATGCGTCTTCTGCTAGCGATTTTTCTGCCGTTCCTGACCTTCTTCACCATCGG
>CBILOJ010000021.1:0-15501 GCA_966238525.1 uncultured Methylophilaceae bacterium
AGCCTGGAAGCGCATATCATCCGCGATGTGCTGGCGCTGGAGGAGATTCCGGCTTATGTGGCCGGCGATTACCTGCAAAGTGGCGTCGGCACGTTGCCGGCGCTGGATCTGGTCAAGGTTCTGGTGGCTGATGCGCACTACGAAACCGCACGCAGCATTATCGAGTTATGGGCGTCAGGTGACGCCATCGAACAGGATTAGGCCAGCGCGTCAGCCCAGCTGTTGGGGGTTTCGTAAAGACGTACTCGTTCCAGCCGGAGGTGATTGCCGTAGACGTCCCGGTAACGGTTCTTGAGAATGCGGAAAGCCTCGGCGGCCATATTCTCGGCAGTCGGTACACAGTCCATGATCACGGTGCGATGATCTGGCAGGCTGTCGAGAAATTCACGCACGGCGGCGTCGCCGCGATAGACGATGAAGGCGTGATCCCAGACGTCAACCACGGCTGTTCGTGCGATGGCCTTGACGTCGGAGAAGTCCATGATCATGCCTTCGTCCGAACTGCCCGGCTGCTCGATGATGTCGCCGCTCAGCGTGATTTCGATCGCATAGCGATGGCCGTGCAGATTGCGACATTGGCTTTTGTGCGAGGGAATGCGATGACCGGCATCGAACTCCAGACGTGTAGTGATGTGCATGGGCGCATTATACCGCAGCAGCCAGCAAGACTTACGCGCGAGCGTCCGTCAATGCGCGTATATGGGCGCTGGCGCTCTGCGCCAAGGCCGGCAGCGCGTAACCGCCTTCAAGCGAAGAGACGATGCGGCCTGCTGCATGATGCTGCGCAACGTCGCAGATGAATTCCGTCATCCACACATAATCCTCGGTTTCCAGCATCAGCTGCGCCAGCGGGTCATCCTTATGGGCGTCAAAACCGGCCGAGACGAATACCATCTGCGGCTTGAAGCGGGCGAGCGCCGGTGCGAACTCGCGCTCGACCGCGCTGCGGAAGCCTGGACCATCGGTATAAGCCGGAAGCGGCACGTTGATCATGCGGTCACTGCGGCTGTCGGCACCGCGCCCGGGGTAGAACGGGTGCTGGAAGGTTGAGCACAGCATGACCTTGGGATTGTCCCGGAAAATGTCTTCAGTGCCGTCGCCGTGATGCACATCAAAATCGATGATGGCTACGCGCTCCAGTCCATGCATGGCAATGGCGTGAGCGACGCCGGCGGCGACGTGATTGAAGATGCAAAAGCCGGCGGCGCGCTCGCGCCCGGCGTGATGACCGGGCGGACGGATGCAGCAGAAGGCGTTATCTGCTTCGCCGCGCATGACCAGATCGGTCGCCAGGATGACGGCGCCGGTTGCGTGCAGCGCTGCCGACAGCGACATCGGCCCCATCATCGTGTCAGGGTCCAGCCGTACCAGTCCGGCCTGTGGTGCCACGCTACGGATATATTGCACGTAGCGCGCGCTGTGGACGCGCAGGAGCTGGTGGTCTTCGGCAACTGGCGCTTCATGTTGCTGCAACGATCGATCCAGCTCGCTCATGGCAAGTGCTTTGCGGATGGCATTGATGCGTGCCGGCGATTCGGGATGGTTGCCGTCCATGACATGCAGCAGCGTATCCGGGTGCGAGATGTAGGCCGTAGTCATGGGCGGGTCAGAATGGTTTGCGCTCTATCTCTTTCAGTAGCGTCTGGTAACTCGTCAGACGCTCGGCATCGATTGTCTGAACCGCGACGGCTTCCTGCACCGCGCAGCCCGGCTCCTGCAGATGGCGGCAGTTGCTGAAGCGGCAATGGCCGAGGTAAGGCCGGAATTCGACGAAGGCATGTTCCAGATCGTCTCCGCTCACATGATGCAGCCCGAATTCCTGCATGCCGGGAGAATCGATGAGATGACTATGGGCATCGAGATGATAGAGATGTGCCGCAGTAGTCGTATGTTTGCCGCTATCCAGCGCCTCGGAGATTTCCTGTGTGCGCAGATCGAGGCCGGGCAGCAAGGCGTTGACGATGGTGGACTTGCCCATGCCCGACTGCCCGACCAGCACACTGGTATGACCTCGCAGTCGCGCGCGTAACGGTTCGATGTCGCGTTTGGCCGCCAGCGGCTGGACGGTATAACCTAGCCGGGCATAGCGCTGCAGCCGTTGCAGTGCTTCGTCGGCATCGCCGACATCGCACTTGTTGAGCACGATGATGGTGTCCACCTGGGCAGCTTCCGCTGCCACCAGGCAACGGTTCAGCAGTTCTTCGTAAAAACCCGGTACCGTGGCAAGCACGATGACGGCCTGTGTGACGTTGGCCGCGAGGAATTTGCTGCGATAGGCATTGCTGCGGTAAAGCAGGCTGGTGCGCGGCAGCAGGCGCTCGACGACGCCTTCTGTTTTGTCGGTCAGCGCGATCTCGACCATGTCGCCGCAGGCCAGATCAGTCTTCTTGCCGCGTGTGACGCAGCTCGCCCTGGAACCGTCGGCCAATTCGACAAGATAGCGTTTGCCGTAGGCGGCGACGACTTGGCCTTGCAAGATTTACTTGTCGAACTTGTAGTAGGTCTGGTTGAGATAGCGCGCGACGTGCAACTCTTCGTCCTCGAACCACTGCTCACCCAGCATGGTGTTGCAGTTGCGAATCTGCGCGAGCAGCTCGGAGCTGCTGTGCACTTTGCGGTTGTCGCGGGTATAAATGCCGGAGCCGTCGCCGCCGTATTTGTCCGCATGGCACGAAATGCAATTCTCCTGCACCATTTTCTTGCCGATGGCGGCGTCGCCTTTGCTGAATGGCTCAGCGTGTGCGTTACTTGCAAATACGACCAGCAATGCCAGGCTTAGAGGTTTCAACATGATGTTTCTCCCGACGGGCGAATCATCTGTTCGCCGTAAACATGGATAACTTCGAAATGCGGATGCTGGCCGGCGGATGCGAGTCATAAAAGGCCGAATGCAGCGGATCGGGCGTCAAGGTCGAAGCATTGTCGCGATAGAGCTTGACCAACGCTTCCACCAGATGGCCGGCGTCGGCATTACGCGCCGCATATTCGTCCGCTTCGAATTCGTTCTTGCGCGAATAGCTCGCAAGCAGCGGCCGCAGCAGGAACAGGAACACCGGGCTTACCAGCAGGAACAGCAGCAGCGCCATGTAATCGCTCGGTTGCGCTACCCCCAGGCCGGCATAAAACCATGCTTGCTGCTTGAGCCAGCCCAGCAACGCCAGGCCAAGGAAACTGATCAGGAACATCAGCGCAATGCGCTTGATGACGTGCTTGTGCTTGAAGTGGCCGAGCTCGTGCGCCAGCACGGCTTCGATCTCGTCTATGCCGAGCCGCTCGAGCAGGGTGTCGAAGAACACTACGCGTTTGCTGGCGCCAAAGCCGGTGAAATACGCATTGCCGTGATTGCTGCGCTTCGAGCCGTCCATGACGAACAGGCCTTCGGCGCGAAAGCCGCACTTGTGCATCAAGGCTTCTATGCGCGCCTTGAGTGCTTCATCGGCCAGCGGTGAGAATTTGTTGAACAGCGGCGCAATGAAAGTGGGGTAGAGCGCGAGCATGATCAGGTTGAACAAACTCCACACGACCCATAAGTATAGCCACCAGAAATCGCCGGCACCCTGCATGAGCCACAGCGCAACGAACAGAATGGGAGCGCCTATCAGCAGGCCGACTACGCTGTGCTTGATCATGTCGGTGAAGAACATGCCCGGTGTCATCTTATTGAAGCCGAAGCGTTGATCGACGACGAAGGTGCGGTAGTAGTCGAAGGGCAGATCGACCAGTGCGCTGATCACGAACGCGCTCAGAATAACCAGCGCGCCGCGCACGATCTCGTATTGCGGCAGCCATTCACGCCATAAGGTATCGATGAGCTGCAGGCCGCCGCCCAGCGTGAATAGCGCCAGCAGCACAGCCTGGGCTGCCGCTTCTGCGATAAGCAGCCACGTTTTTGCCGAGGAATAGTCGGCGGCTTTCTGGTGCGCATCCAGGCTGATATTGCCGGCAAAAGCGCCCGGAACTGCATTGCGATGCGACTGGATATGACGGATATGGCGCTGGCCGAGCCAGACGCGCGTAAGCGTCGTCAGGATTAGCAGGCCGGCAAATACTAGGGTAAGCGTGGTCGTCATGAATACGGGTTTTCAGTTAAACTCTATGCCTTTTAGAAGCGGCTGCTGCGCTTAGGTTCTGCCAGCACAGCGCCACAGCGGAAATTCATGGAAATCATTATGGCACAAGATAGCGACAACCTCATCTGGCTGGACATGGAAATGAGCGGCCTGTCGCCCGACAGCGATCGCATACTCGAACTGGCTGCTGTCGTCACCGATGCCGAATTGAATGTACTGGCCCAATCGCCGGTGCTGGTCGTGCACCAATCCGATGCAGTGTTGACCGGTATGGATGCATGGAATCAATCCACGCACCGCCGCTCGGGCCTTATCGACAAGGTCAAGGCTTCGACTCTGGACGAAGCCGGCGCCAGCGCGATCATGCTCGAATTTCTCAAGCAGCATGTGCCTGCGGGAAAGTCGCCGATGTGCGGCAACTCGATCTGCCAGGACCGACGCTTCATGGCGCGTTACATGCCCGAGCTCGAGACCTATTTCCATTACCGCAATCTCGATGTCAGCGTATTCAAGGAACTAGCGCGCCGCTGGCGCCCGACGATCTATTCCGGCTTCAAGAAAGCCAGCAAGCACGAGGCGCTGGCTGATATTTACGAATCGATCGACGAGCTCAAGTACTATCGCGAGCACTTCATCAGGCTGGAATAAAAAAAATGGGTGCGAAAGATCGCACCCTTAGGGGAGGAGATGTAAGCTGGTGAGCTCGCTTAGTATCAAGCATTAACCATGCCAGCTCCATGCATGATTGCGCATCATACCGGCCAATTGTTACTGAAATATGACATTGCCCGGGGAATTGAGCGTGACCATCGTTCTACATTTTCAAAAGTACTGAGGCACGATACCGCGTGCAGAGTAGCAAGGCTGAGCGTACGGTAGTGCTCTCGAAATTGCCTTAAAGCGATGTATTCAGGCTGCGGTAAAGGTCGAGATAAGCACGCGCGCTACGGTCCCAGCCCAGATCGCTGCGCATGCCATTGCACTGGATTTGGCGCCAGATTTCAGGGTTGCGGTAGCAGGCGAGGGCGCGTTCGATGCTGGCTTGTAAGGCTTCCGCATTGATGCTTGGCATGACGAAGCCGGTGGCACTGCCGTCGCGCAAATGTTCAGGCGTGCAGTCCTGTACGGAATCGACCAGGCCGCCGGTGCGGCTGACTACGGGCGGCGTGCCGTAGCGCAAGCCGTACATCTGGTTGAGGCCGCATGGTTCGAAGCGTGACGGCATGATGAAAATATCCGCGCCCGCCATGATCTGGTGCGACAGCGGCTCGTTGTAGCCTATGGCGGTGCTGACTTGTCGCGGGCATTGCTGCGCCAGCTGGGCGAATCCATGCTCGAGCTCGCGTTCTCCGCTGCCGAGGACGGCAAGCTGGCAGCCTTGTTCAACCAGGTTGCGCGCTACTGCCAGCAGCATGTCCAATCCTTTTTGATGCGTGAGCCGGCTAACTACACCCAGCAACGAGGCAGCCGGGTCTTCAGCAAGGCCGAGCGCATGCTGTAGCGCCACTTTGACCGCATTCTTGTCTGCGAGGCGCTCGATGTCATAGTGGCTGACCAGGTAAGCATCGCTAGCCGGATTCCACTCCTGCTCCTCGATGCCATTGAGGATGCCGCGTATTTCGTGCCCACGTGCAGCAAGCAGGCCTTGCAAGCCGAAACCGAACTCGTCGGTCTGGATCTCCTCAGCATAGGTCGGACTGACCGTCGTCAGGCCATCGGCGTAATAGATGCCGGCCTTGAGGAAGGAGAGCTGGCCGTAATATTCCAGGCCATGCATCTGGAAGCTTTCCGGCGGTAAATCGAGTTTGCCTACCCACTCTGCCGGGTAATTGCCCTGGAAAGCGAGATTATGGATGCTGAGCACGGATTTCGCGCAGGATGTGCCGGCCTTCCGGGCATTGAACCGCATATAAGCCGGCGTCAGGCCGCTCTGCCAGTCATTGCAGTGCGTGATGTCGGGTAGCCAGTCCTGTAGCGGGCTGTCGGCGCAGCTGAGAATGGCCGCAACCTTCGACAATATGCCGAAGCGCAATGGATTGTCTTCCCAGTCGTGGCCGTTGGCGTCGACATAAGGGCCGCCATCACGCTGAAACAGATCCGGGCAGTCGATGGCGATGACGGGCAGGTTGCTGCCTGGCATGTTGCCGAGCAATAGCCGGGCGGTTTTGCCGGCTGGCAACTGAATGATGCTGGCGAGCGGCCGACTGTTATGCAATTTGCTCAACACGGCGGGATAGCCGGGAATCAGCAGGCGCACGTCGACGCCGAGATTGCGCAGCGCGACCGGCAGCGAGCCGCTGACATCGGCGAGACCGCCAGTTTTTATCAGTGGATGGGCTTCCGAGCTGACGAATAGAACGCGCAAGCTGTGGTCTTTGGTTAGGATTGTTGTTGGAGTTGGATGATACTGGTCACGGGTTCGGCGTTGAATCTATTTTCGCTTCGAATCATACTGAGGTGGTGCCGGCTGATCAAGGCGCGACGGAGAAGAATTGGGGGAGAGCATGGGTTTATGCGGGTTTGCCGCAGTAGGTGCAGGTGCTGCAATAGGCGCGTGGTTGCGCTGGGCGCTCGGATTGCTGCTTAACGCCGTTGTGCCCGCACTGCCGCTAGGCACCTTGGCGGCAAATCTGGTCGGCGGTTATCTGATGGGGTTGGCGCTCGGTGTGTTCGTGATCGGAGGCAATGGATTCTCGCCTGAAATGCGTCTGTTCGTGACGACCGGTTTCCTCGGCGGCTTGACCACCTTTTCGACTTTCTCGGCTGAGGCCGTGACATTGCTGTCACGCGGCGAGTATGGCTGGGCATCGCTACACTTGTTAAGCCATGTTGCCGGATCATTGATCATGACCGGACTGGGACTGTTGACCATACAACTGCTGCGTGCTGGTCCATGAATGGGTAGCGGCACATCCAGGCCATGAATGGATTTGATTATTTTAAGGATTCTGGCTAAAATCGCGTGTTTTCCACCTTGCCTTACCGAAGTCGCTATCGGAAGGCTGTTAATCCAAAAGGAGCATCCATGCGACATTATGAAGTGGTTTTCATCGTCCATCCGGACCAGAGCGAGCAGGTGCCCGCCATGATCGAGCGCTATCGCAGCCTGGTCACTTCCAACGGCGGTGCCATCCATCGCCTGGAAGACTGGGGCCGCCGTCAGCTGGCCTACCCAATCCAGAAAATCCACAAGGCACACTACGTGCTCATGAATATCGAATGCAACCAGGCCGTGCTCGACGAGCTCGAGCACGCGTTCAAGTTCAATGACGCCGTGCTGCGCCATCTGACCATCAGCACCAAGGAAGCCGTGACTGCGCCTTCACCGATGATGAAGGAAGAAAAGTCCAAGTCGGTGCTGAGCAAGGATGGCGCCAAGGAAGAAGCCGCGCCGGCAGCACAGGCTGCAGCCGCTTAATTGAACGGGCCGGCGACCAATTTACTGGTCATGCAGGGCGCGCTGATCCACAAGGAGGCGCTGCGCTACACGCCGGCAGGCATACCGCTGTTGAGTCTGACCCTGCAGCACGCATCGGAACAGCTCGAAGCTGGATTGATGCGTAAAGTCGAATGCGAAGTGAATGCCGTCGCCATGGGCGAACTGGCCTTCAAGACGCAGGACGTGGAACCGGGAATGCCGGTCCGCGTGAGCGGATTCCTCGCCCGACGCAGCCTCAGAAGCACGCAGCTGGTATTGCATATCAACACGATAGAACGAATTACTTAGAAAGGTTTCACCATGGCACGCGACATGTACAAACGCCGCCGTTACTGCCGTTTCTCGGCAGAAGGCATCAAGGAAGTGGACTACAAGGACGTAGATCTGCTCAAGGATTTCATCAACGAAAACGGCAAGATCATCCCGGCCCGCATCACCGGGACCAAGGCGCGCTACCAGCGCCAGCTCACCACCGCCGTGAAGCGTGCTCGCTTCCTCGCGCTCTTGCCTTACACCGACAAGCACTAAGAGGAGCGATCATGCAAGTTATTCTGTTGGAAAGAGTAGTCAATCTGGGTAACCTCGGCGATATCGTCAAGGTCAAGGACGGTTACGGCCGCAATTACCTGATCCCGCAAGGCAAGGCCAAGCGCGCGACCGAAGCCAACAAGGCCGAGTTCGCAGTGCGTCGTGCCGAGCTTGAGAAGCAGCAGGCGGAACAGCTGACGGCAGCGCAGGCGCGCGGCGAGAAGCTGGCCGGCTTTACGCTGCAAATCTCGCAGAAGGCCGGTGTCGATGGCCGCCTGTTCGGCTCCGTCACCAACGGCGATATCGCCGAGCAACTGACCGCACAGGGCTTCGAAGTGGCCAAATCGGAAGTGCGCATGCCGAATGGTCCGCTCAAGGCTATCGGCGATCACAGCGTCAGCGTCGCGTTGCATCACGACGTTGTCGTCGAGATCACCGTCTCGGTGCTGGGCGAAGCTTAAGCTTCCTTGCCGCTCGTGAAAAAGGCTGCCTCGGCAGCCTTTTTTATTGATGGAAGCGCTATGCCGGTTGCTATAATGCGCCATGGCTGACGACTCATTAGAACTACTCAAATTACCGCCGCATTCCGTCGAGGCCGAGCAGTCCGTACTGGGTGGCCTGCTGCTTGAGAACGAAGCGCTCGACAAGATTGCCGATCTCCTGTCCGGCGCGGATTTCTACCGCCACGACCACCGGCTCATCTTCGAGCATATCAGCCGGCTCATCGAACACAATAAACCGGCCGACATCGTCACCGTAGCGGAGTCGCTTGAAAGTTCGGCCGAACTTTCCGGTATTGGCGGCATCGCCTATCTGGGCTCGCTGGCACAGAATACGCCGACCGCCGCCAACATCCGCCGCTATGCCGAGATCGTGCGCGAGCGCGCCGTCATGCGTAAGCTGGTGGAAGTCGGTTCCGGCATCGCCGAGAGCGCGTATAGCCCGCAGGGGCGTGACGCGCAGCAACTGCTGGATGAAGCGGAAGCCAAGATTTTCCAGATCGCGGAAGGCGGCAAGCGCAGTTCGGAAGGTTTCGTCGACATCAAGATCCTACTGCCGCAGGTGGCGGACCGCATCGACCAATTGTTCCAGCGCGACAGCTCCAGCGACGTTACCGGCATTCCCTCCGGCTTCAGCGATCTCGATTCCATGACTTCAGGTCTGCAGCCGGGCGACCTCATCATCGTCGCCGGCCGGCCGTCGATGGGCAAAACCGCATTTTCACTCAATATTGCCGAAAACGTCGCACTCGATACCGGGCTGCCGGTCGCTGTGTTCTCCATGGAAATGGCGGCGACGCAGCTGGCCATGCGTATGATAGGCTCGGTGGGTCGCCTCGATCAGCATCGCATGCGCACCGGCCGTCTCGAAGACGAAGATTGGGTGAGGTTGACGACCGCGCTGGGGCGTCTTAACGATGCGCCGGTATTCATAGACGAAGGTGCGGGCTTGAGCTCTTTCGACGTCCGCGCACGCGCACGCCGCCTGCATCGCCAAACCGGCAAGCTGGGCCTGATCGTGGTCGACTACCTGCAGCTGATGTCGGGGCCGGCCGGGCGCCAGAGCGAAAACCGCGCCACCGAAATCTCCGAGATTTCGCGTTCGCTGAAATCGCTGGCCAAGGAGCTGGACGTACCCGTGATCGCGCTTTCCCAGCTCAACCGCAGCGTGGAACAGCGCCCCGACAAGCGACCGGTAATGTCCGACTTGCGAGAATCGGGCGCAATCGAGCAGGATGCCGACCTGATCCTGTTCATCTATCGCGACGAAGTCTACAACCCCGATAGCCCGGACAAGGGCACGGCCGAAATCATCATTGCCAAGCAGCGTAACGGCCCGATCGGCCGTGTGCGGCTGACCTTCATCGGCGCCAACACGCGCTTCGAGAACCACGTTTCTTCCGGTGCGTATTAGGAAGCGCAACCCATGCGTCCCCTGACCGCGACCATAGACCTGGCGGCCTTGCGCCACAACCTTGAGGTCGCCAGGCGCTGTGCCCCACAAGCCCGCATCATGGCTGTGGTCAAGGCCAATGCCTACGGTCACGGCCTGGAGCGAGCCTGCGCCGCGCTGGCCGCGGCAGACGGTTTTGCCGTGCTCGGCCTGAACGAAGCGCTGGCCTTGCGGGCGCAAGGTTGGACGCGAGCCATCTTGCTGCTGGAAGGCATATTCGATGCCGACGAACTCATATCGGCAGCCGAGCATGATATTGCCGTGGTCGTGCACGATCTCCATCAGGTCGAAATGCTGGCTAATGCCGTGCTGTCAAAGCCGGTAACGGTGTTTCTTAAAATGAACAGCGGCATGAACCGCCTGGGTTTCGCGCCGGATGTCTATAAAACCATGTTGGCACGCCTGCAAGCGCTGGATAATGTTGCGGGCGTCACTCTGATGACACACTTCGCCACAGCGGACGAGACGACCGGTATTGCTGCACAGCTGCAGGTATTCAATGCCGCCAGTGCAGGTCTCGATTATCCGCGCTCGCTGGCTAATTCTGCAGCCATGTTGCGTCACGCCGAAACTCGCGCCGATTGGGTACGGCCCGGCATCATGCTCTACGGCGCCAGTCCCTGCGCTGACGTGGCAGCGGCGGCATTCGGGCTGAAGCCGGCCATGGCATTGCACAGTGAAATCATTGCCGTGCAGCAGCTGGCGCCGGGGCAGGGCGTAGGCTATGGACAGCAGTTTATTGCGGAAAAACCGACTCGCATCGGTGTCGTCGCCTGCGGTTATGCCGACGGTTATCCGCGTCACGCACCCACCGGCACTCCGGTAGCTGTCAACGGCCAGCTAACGCGTACGCTGGGGCGCGTATCGATGGACATGCTGTGCGTCGATATCACCGATCTGCCACAAGCGGACGTCGGTTCCACAGTCGAGCTCTGGGGCACGCAAGTTCCTGTCGACGACGTGGCTCAATCGGCTGGCACTGTTGGCTACGAACTGTTGTGCGCACTGGCGCCGCGCGTGCCGGTCGAGGTTATCGAGTAATGGCAAAAGCCAAAACAGCCTATACCTGCACCGAATGCGGTGCGCAGTCGCCGAAATGGCAAGGCCAGTGCCCATCGTGCCAGGCGTGGAATACGCTGGTGGAAACCGTGGCGGAAACGCCGGGCGTCAACCGCTATGCGGCTTTGGCCCAGACCGCGGGCCTGCAGAAACTGGCCGAGGTCGAGGCCGAGGAGGTGCCGCGCCAGGCGACCGGCATCCAGGAATTCGACCGTGTGCTCGGAGGCGGCTTGGTGCCGGGCGGTGTCGTGCTCATCGGCGGTGATCCCGGCATAGGCAAGTCCACCTTGCTGTTGCAGACCTTGTGTCAACTGGGACAAAGCAGCCAGGCGATTTACGTGAGCGGCGAGGAGTCGCCGCAGCAGATCGCGATGCGCGCGCGCCGGCTTGGCCTCGATGCGGGCTCGATCGAACTGCTGGCCGAGATCAATCTCGAGAAAATCCTGGCGACACTGCAAGCGCACAAGCCCGACGTGGCCGTGATCGATTCCATCCAGACCCTGTATTCCGAGGCGCTGCAATCGGCACCCGGTTCCGTAGCGCAGGTGCGCGAGTGCTCGGCGCAGCTGACGCGGTTGGCCAAACAGGCGGGCATGACCGTGATCCTGGTCGGCCACGTCACCAAGGAAGGCTCGTTGGCCGGGCCGCGCGTGCTCGAGCACATTGTCGACACCGTGCTCTATTTCGAGGGCGATGCCAACTCCAGCTTCCGTCTCGTGCGTGCGTTCAAGAACCGTTTCGGGGCAGTCAACGAGCTCGGCGTGTTTGCCATGACCGAGAAAGGCCTGCGCGAAGTCAGCAATCCGTCCGCACTGTTTTTGTCGCATCACGCAGAGCAGGTGGCGGGCTCGTGCATTACGGTGGCGCAGGAGGGGACGCGGCCGCTATTGGTCGAAGTACAGGCGCTGGTCGACGAGGCGCACGCGCCCAATCCCAAGCGTTTGTGCGTAGGGCTGGAACAGAACCGGCTCGCCATGCTTTTGGCGGTGCTGCATCGCCATGCCGGCGTTGCCTGTTTTGACCAGGACGTATTCGTCAATGCCGTAGGTGGCGTCAAGATCGGCGAGCCGGCGGTCGATTTGGCGGTGCTGATGGCCATCGTTTCTTCATTGAAAAACAAACCGCTGGATAACAAACTTGTAGTGTTCGGTGAAGTCGGATTGGCGGGTGAGGTGCGACCGGTACAACGCGGCCAGGAGCGTCTGCGCGAAGCGGCCAAGCTAGGATTCACACGCGCCATCGTGCCCAAGGCCAACGCGCCGAAGCAGCCAATCAAGGGTATTACAGTATCGGCTGTGGAACGGCTGGATCAGGCGCTGCAGCTTATGCGCAATACCTGATTTACATTAAGGAACGCTTGTTCACGACAGCTTATGGCAGCGATGTCACTGCCGGAAGCATCTTTATAATCGTGTCAATAGGTCCAGCGTTGCCTCGCCAAAAATTCAATTTATAACATTAAAAACTCTTTGTTATGCATTGATTATTATAGTAGTTCCATTTATACCCTTGCTATCCATTCCCATCAAGTATTGATAGACCGGCATCAGACTTTCCGCCTTAGGCAGATGCTCATGGACTTCTCCAGGATGCGATTTCTTGCGCTGCGGAGATTGTACGGCGCCTGGGACTACAGTGTTGAGACGAAGATTGGGCGCGGTCTTTTCCAGTTCCTGTGCCCAGATCTGCATCATGTGCGCGGCTGCATGCTTGCTAATGGCGTGCCCGCCCCAGTAGGCGGTCGGCATCAAGGCTGCGCTAGTCGAAGTGTAGATGACCGAGGCGTCAGCAGCGCGCTGCAGCAGCGGCAGGCAGGCTTTGGTCAGCGCGAATGGCGCCGTCAGATTAACGCGCAGCATCTGCTCGAACTGTGCCACGGTCTGGATTTCGAGCGGGCTCAGATTATCGTAATGCGCTGCGTTGTGCAGAATGCCGTCGAGCCGGCCCAATTGCTGATGGATGCCTTGCGCCATATTGGCGTAGTCCTGCTCGGTCGCGCTATTGAGGTCTATAGGAAAAATGGCGGCTTCGGGCAGGCCTTTTGCAGCGATCTCGTCGTATGTGGCTTCAAGCTTGGCCAATTGGCGACCGGCAAGGATGACGGTGGCACCTTGTGTGGCAAAGGCCAGTGCCGCAGCACGGCCTATGCCTTGACCGGCGCCGGTGACAAGGATAACGCGCTCCGCGAGGTGTTGCGGCGGCGCCTGATAGTCTTTCATAGTGGATCGATCAGATGGTGATGGTGTGCGTGGGCTGCATGACCACGATGCTCTGGCTTGGCAGCATGAGCTCGATCATGAAACCAAACAAAGCGATGAAAATGCTGACGAAAAACGCGGTCCAGAAGTCTGAAATCCTGAAGCCTCGAACCAATGCCGCTACCAGCATGAGCATGAGGGCATTGAGCACGAGGGCGAACAGCCCCAGCGTCAGCAGAGTCAGCGGCAGCGTCAGGAAAAACAACACCGGACGCAACACGGCGTTGACGAAGCCCAGCACCAGCGCAGACACCAGCAGTGACGAACGGGTGTCGAAGGTCAGGCCGCGGAACAGATAGCTGGCGACCCACAGGGACAGGCTCATGATGGCCCAGTGCAGGATGAAATTGACGAGTGCTGAATACATGGCGATTTCTTTTAATTGTGGCGCGGATTGCGACCGAGCTCGGCAATGATGCGGTTGGCGCATTGCGTACCGTTCCTGACCGCGCCTTCTATGGTGGCAGGATAATCGCCGGCCGTATAGTCGCCGGCCAGATAGAGCCCGGGCAGCGGTGTTTGCCCCGCAGGCCGTGGCAGTGCAGGCGTGCAGGCGAAGGTCGCGCGTTTTTCGGCGATGACCTTGTGCCATAGCGGCGTGGAAAAAGCCGGGAAGGCCTGGGATAGTTCGGCGGCGACCGCGGCCGCCAATGCCTGCTGCGTCAGTGCCTGATGCGGTCCTTCGGCGCTGATGACCGCGGCTATTAGGCCGTCCTGGCCATAAAGCCGCCCGCGGTCGAACAACCACTGGCTATAACCGGTGCCGAGCCCGATCATGGGTGCCGGCAAGCGGGTGGCAGGTGCATATTGCAGATACACGGTGTAGATCGGCTGGTAACGGAACTGCCGGCACAGGTCGGCGATGGGCATGAGTTCCGGCAATGGCGGCAACAATGTCGCGGCTGCCGCTGGCGCGGTTGCGATGACGACATGGCTGAAGTCGATATTCCTGCCGTCCTGCATCTGCAGCCTGTAGCCGCTATCGCTCATCCTGGTCACGGCGTGCACCGTGGAACCGGTTCGCACATCGCCGCCTTTGCTGCGGACATAGGCCGCTATCGGCTCGGCGAGCAGGGTGCCCAGATCGCGACGCGGCAGTAGCAAGTCGCTGTCCGAACGCGAGCGGGCGAAGCTGTCACGCAGTACGTTGAGAAAGACCTGGGCGCTGGCGTCGGCCACGGGCGTATTCAAGGCCGCCAGGCACAATGGTTCCCATAATAAGCGGATCATGCGGGCGGACTGTGACTTGCGTTGCAGCAATGGCAACAGCGGCTCGTCTGTCTCGAGTTTGAAGCCCACCAAATGCAGCCGGATCATGAAACGAATGGCGGCGAAGCGTTCGGGCCACGTCAGGTCGCGCGCTTTTAGCAAACCGGCCAGCAGGTGCAGCGGGGCAGGCAGGCTGGGCTGCGCACGCAGCTCGAATTCGCCGTGCATACAAAGCTGGAGCGGCATGCGCAGCAGGGCTTGGTCAAAGTCGAGGCTGGCCAGGCGCATCAATGCGAGCGTTTCGCTGTAGGCGCCGAGCAGGATGTGCTGGCCGTTGTCCAGGCGCTGACCCTTCCAGCTTAGCCCGCGAGCGCGCCCGCCAAGCTGTGGTGCAGCCTCAAACACGGTGGTGGGAATGCCGGCCTCGGCCAGCCGAGCCGTCGCTGTTAACCCGGCACAACCGCCGCCGATAACGGCTACATTCGGCGCCGGCTGTGGCGTCAGCGCACCCTGAGCCATGTGGACCAAGCCAGCCAGAGCTTGCGCAACGGGGTCAGCGCGATACGGCTGTTCAATACTTTCTCGGCGCCGCCAGCCTTGATTTCACGCAGCAAGGTGCGATAGATCGACGCCATGATGAGTCCGGTACGCTGCGCGCGACGATCGTCGTCCGGCAATTCGTTGAAGGCGCGGTCATAGAAGGTTTCGGCGCGCTCGATCTGGAATTCTAGCAACTGCTTGACCCCCTCGGTTTCGCGCCCCTGCAGGATGTCGCTCTCGCTGACACCGAAGCGCGTCAGCTCGTCGAGCGGCAGATAGATGCGATCCCGGCGCGCATCTTCCCCGACGTCGCGCACGATGTTGGTCAGTTGGAAGGCGATGCCGAGGTCATGGGCATATTTCAGCGTCTTGTGGTTGCGGTAGCCGAAGATGGCGACCGATAACAGACCAACTACGCTGGCGACGCGGTAGCAGTAGAGCTGCA
>CBILOJ010000022.1:0-15428 GCA_966238525.1 uncultured Methylophilaceae bacterium
GCTCTTGCTGTCGTAGGCATCGAAGCTGCCATTGCCTTCGCCAGTAAAGATCAATCCGCCGGCCGTGGCCAGGATGCCGCCGATCAGCGGCTGCTCCGTCTTGTGCTGCCAACGAATCTTGCCGCTGCCAAGATCAATCGCCGACAGCAGACCCCAGCGCGGCTCATCGGCAAGCTCGGATGAAACGTAATGGATGGCAGGTTTGCCGTCCTTGGCCGCTGTTTCATGCTCGGTATAAATAAACGGGGCATGAATGCCTGCCACATAGGCTTGTTGCGCCGTTTCGTCCACCGCCGCCGGCGACCAGTTTGAGCCGCCGAGAATGGCCGGGTAGACGAGTGTGCCCTGCTTGGTCGCCTTGGCGAACAGATTGTGCTGCGGCACGAAAGCTTCGGACTTGAGCAGTAGTTCGCCGGTTAGTCTATCGTGCACGTAGAACCAGCCCAGCTTGCTGGCCTGTCCCACCGCTGCTATTTTTTTACCGTCGCGCTGCAGATCGAACAGCACCGGTGGGCTGGCGAGATCGTAGCCCCACAAATCGTGCGGTACCTGCTGGTAATGCCAGCGCAACTTGCCGGTGTCGGCTTCAAGCGCCACCAGCGACACCGTATAAAGATTGTCACCCGGGCGTGAAATGTCATTCATCTGCGGTGATGGATTGCCGATGCCGAAGTACAGCAAACCGGCTTCAGTATCGATCGCCGGCGTGCTCCAGGCCGAACCGCCACCGAAACGCGCGGCATCGGGATATGCAGCCAAACGGGCTTTTTCCGCCGCGGTATTGCGATGTAGCGGCACACCGTCGGCGGTTGTTTCGACGAAATTACCTTCCCAGCCTTGCGCCGGAATCGTATCGAATTGCCAGACGCGCTCGCCCGATTGCACATCGAATGCCGCCAGGAAGCCGGGACGGCCATAACGCCCGCCGACGCCGATCACGGCGCCCAGGGGCGCATCTTCGTCGGCGTTTTCGATATGCAGGCCATAGCCCACGCCGGTGATGCCTATGATGACCTTGCCGTGATAGATCACGGGCGCCATGGCGATGCCGACACCGGTGCTGCCGACCGTGCGCAAGCGGCTATTGGGATCGTTGGCATTGAGCGATGCCTGCTGTTCGGTAGCGCCTGCAGTCTCGGCCGCGTCGATATCCCACACTACCTTGCCGGTCTTGGCGTCCAGCGCGAGCAAACGCGCATCCACCGTGCCCATGAATACTTTGCCGTAGCCGACCGCGACGCCGCGATTGGCCGGTCCGCAGCAGAGCTTCCAGCCCGCTCTGCGCTGATGGTGATAGCGCCACAACTCCTTGCCGCTTCTGGCATCGAGAGCGGCCACGTCGTTATAAGGCAGCGAAAGATACATGACGCCGTCGACGACGATAGGCGTGGTCTGGAAGCTGGCGGAAATACCGCTGTTATAGCGCCAGGCAAGCGCAAGCCGTTGCACATTGTCACGATTGATTTGCGTTATCGGCGAATAGCGCTGGTTGGAATAGTCACGCCCGAAACTGGGCCATTCGCTATTGCCGGCCTGGATGATGGCGGCAGTAGCAGTGTCATCTCCCTGTTTTGTCGTTGCACACCCCGTCAGCAAAGCGGCAAAAAAATAAGCAAACAAACTGAATCTGATTGTAGTCATCATGCGTATAGCCTTGGACTAAGGAAATGCCATCAGTATACAGATGGGTATAGCTTATCCGTCAAGTTTTGGCTAAAGTGTGCTAACTGGCTGGTGAACTGACAAGCCTCACTTGCCCAAACAAATTCAATGAGAACCGGCGATCGCTATGCCAAAAAATAAATCTCAAACACCCGCGGAACTGTCTCACTTGCTGGTTCGTGCCGGCCAGGGTGACCGCCAGGCATTTGCCGCGCTGTACCAGGCAACGTCGGCAAAACTATTCGGCTTTGCCATACGTATATTGTCGAGGAAAGATCTGGCCGAGGAGGCATTGCAGGATGCGTACATCAATATCTGGCATCACGCCGCCGGCTATCGCCCCGACAAAGCGGCGGTCATGACCTGGATGACGGCCATTGTTCGTAACCGTTGCCTGGATCTGCTGCGTGCGCTGCCGGCGGAAAAACAGCTGGCGGAAAATCAAAGTTTCGACGAGTGGGCCGCCGACGATCTGAGCCCACTGGAGATCGTGACTGCCGACAGTGACGCGCGCGCGCTGCTCGATTGCATGAGCCAATTAGCGCCGCTGCAGCGGCAAGCCATCGCCATGAGCTATTTTCACGGTATTGCCCACGAACAGCTGGCCCGTCAGCTAACACAGCCACTGGGCACCATTAAAACCTGGATAAGGCGTGGCTTGCAGATGCTCAGAACCTGCATGGGCGCCACCGCTTAACCGACATGAGATACGACGATCCCAACCTGCGTGAAATACTTGCCGCCCAATATGTGCTCGGTACCCTGCGCGGCCGTGCACGGCGCCGCTACGAAGCCTTGCTGCGCCAACGGCCAGCCTGGCAGCGGGCAGCGGAGTGGTGGTTTTCCCGTATTCACCTGCTGGCCTTGACTTCGCGTGCGGTTCCCCCTCCCCCCAGGGTGTGGCGCAACATCGAAGCACGCCTCTATGGCAGCAAGGCCACGGCCACTGGCTGGTGGCGTGCTTTTGCGCTCGGTTCTTCCACACTGGCCATGGCGTTGGCTTTCCTGCTGGTCGGCAACTGGCAGCGAGAACCTGTGCCGGTGCCGCCGGTGGTGGTGACTGAGCCGGCCATGGTGGCAATTATGAACAACGAGCAGGCCAGACCGGCATGGATGCTGTCACTGAACAAAAGCGCCGACGGCAACACCGTCATGCGTGTCGTCACCTTGCCAGGCGCCGCGCCCGTCAAAGACAAGTCGTTCGAACTATGGGTGTTGCCGGCCGACAAATCGGCGCCCGTCTCGCTGGGCTTGATGCCGCTGCAAGGCACACAGACACTGCAGGTGGCGGGCAATATCGCACCGCTGCTGAAGAGCGGTGGCCTTGCCGTCAGCCTGGAGCCATCAGGCGGCTCGCCGACGGGCCAGCCGACTGGCGCCGTACTCTACCAGGGCAAGCTCGCCAAAATCTAACCCCTCCTGCCCCACCGCCGCGGATATCCAATCCGCGGCGCCTGAATCCAAAGCCCAGTCTGCGGCGTATATGTCATCAATCGCCAGGTACGGTCGATTGATGACAGCGCTATTCTGCCATCGCGTTTGCTTCTACCCCCAGGCTGACGCAGTTGCAGGATTGATGCGTGATGTACCTGGCGATGCTGATGTCGCGTAATGGCTCAACCAGCGATACCAGCACGATAACAATAATCACAATGCTGCAAGCCAGGAGAAATGATGCAAGTCACAAGTCTAGCCATCAGCTGGTCGGAACGAGGCCTGGTGCCGGACTACGCCATCCGTGCCGGTATCCGCCGACTGGTCGAGCGCCGCCTTGAGGAAATCCGCGCCGATGATTGCGAAATTGGCGCCGAACGCGAATCCCGCTTCGTCGAGCACATGAACGCCGCTCCGATTGCGCTCATGCCCGAGCTCGCCAACCAACAGCACTACGAGGTACCGGCCGAGTTTTTCCGGCATTGCCTGGGCCGTCACCGCAAATACAGCGCATGCTACTGGGCGCCGGATACGCAAAACCTGGACCAAGCCGAGTCCTTGGCCTTGCAGCTGACCTGCGAGCATGCAGCCTTGGCCGATCACCAACAGATACTCGAACTTGGCTGCGGCTGGGGCTCGCTGACCTTGTGGATGGCGGAACACTACCCCCACAGCGACATCGTCGCCGTCTCCAATTCCAACTCCCAGCGCGAATACATCATGGCTGAAGCAGGCCGGCGCGGATTGCCCAATGTGCGTGTCGTCACTTGCGATATGAATAATTTCAAGCCGGCGGATTTTGGCATCTCCCATGCGTTCGACCGCATCGTGTCGGTGGAAATGTTCGAGCACATGCGCAACTATCGCCTGCTTTACGCACGTATCCACGACTGGCTCGTACCCGGCGGACGCTTCTTCAAGCACATTTTCGTGCATCGGCTCACGCCTTATGCCTTTGAAGCCGCCGGCGATGATGACTGGATGAGCCGTTTCTTTTTCTCGGGCGGCATCATGCCGAGCGACGACCTGCCCTTACGCTTTCAGGACAAGTTGAAGCTGCTGCGGCTATGGCGCTGGGATGGCACGCATTACGAAAAAACCGCCAATGCCTGGCTGGCCAATATGGATGCTGCCGCCGAACAGATTCGCCCGATACTCGAAACCACTTACGGCGAGCAGGACGCCGAGATGTGGCGTAACCGCTGGCGCATCTTCTATATGTCGTGCGCCGAGCTGTTCGGTCTCAGGAGCGGCCAGGAATGGTGGGTTACGCATTACCTGTTCGAGCGTCCGGCATGAGTCTGTGCAGAACAACCATTAATTTCGTCGCGTTCCAGGCCGGCTGGTTCGCGTGCGTGGCGGGAGCAGCTCACGGACTGCCATGGCTGGGACCACTACTGGCGCTGCCGATCGCGAGCTGGCATCTGGCCAATGCCGACCGTCCCGCCGACGAACTGCGCTTCATGCTGATGGCAACCTTCCTGGGCGCGCTGTTCGATCAGTTGCTGCTTGCCATGGACCTGGTGCGCTTCGTCGCCATCGCCGGCTGGCCGCCGACCTTGCTGCCACCCTGGATGGTCGCCTTGTGGCTCATGTTCAACACCACGCCGGGCATCAGCCTGCGTTGGGCCGGCGGCCGCTTCGCAGTGGCTGCCTTGCTCGGCCTTGCCGGCGGGCCTCTGGCTTATTGGGCCGGCGCCGGTCTGGGCGCCTTTTCTTTGGTCGACACGCCGATTTCGCTGACGGCGATCGGTCTCGGCTGGGCTGTCATCATGCCCGCGCTCATGCGCCTGTACACCTTGTTCGGCGGCTATGCCGGCGGATGTGCATCGACGATTACCATGCGCCATGTTTGACTGGAATATCTACCTGCTTGGCTTGGCCGCCTTATTGGCTTTGGGTTTTCTGGGCTGGCTGGCGAGCCTGACCATAAACAATGTAACCATCGTCGACAGCATGTGGGGGCTGTTCTTTCTGCTGGCGACCGGCGTTTACGCGCAGGCCCAGCCCGGTGCGCGATCAGGCCTCATGCTGGCGCTGGTCGCGTTGTGGGCGCTGCGGCTGTCGCTATTCCTGGCGCGGCGCAACCATCTCTTCACCGCAATGCCGCACGAGGATCGCCGCTATGAGGCGATACGCGCCAATAATGCGGCAAATTTTCGCCTCAAAAGCCTCTATCTGATTTTCGGTCTGCAATCAACGCTGGCATGGGCCCTTTCGCTGCCGCTGCTGGCAGCGACGATCTCGTCCCAGCCGTTGAGCTGGCTTGACGGCGCCGGCGTTCTGCTCTGGATATTCGGCTTCGCCTGGGAAAGCATCGCTGACCGGCAACTCGCCCGCTTCAAGGCTCGACCTGAAAATCGCAACCAGGTGCTGACGCAGGGCTTGTGGCGCTACAGCCGGCATCCCAACTATTTCGGCGAATGCTGTTTGTGGTGGGGATATTACCTGCTGGCGTGCGCTGCAGGCGGATGGTGGAGTCTGCCCGCGCCCGTGCTCATGACCTGGCTATTGCTCAAATTCAGCGGCGTAACCTTGCTGGAAAAAGACATCGCTGCACGCCGTCCTTCCTATGCCGTCTATATGCACACCACCAATGCTTTCTTGCCGGGGCGCCCGAGGGCCTGGCCCAAGAGGTCGCAATGAAATCGTTGTCAGGTATCGCAACGCTGATGCTCCTGGTGAGCAGCGGCTTGGCGCATGGTCAAAACTGGGATTTCGACGTTTATCTCGACGGCCGCAAGATCGGCGAGCACACGTTCGCCCTGCATGAGCAGCCCGCCGGACGCAAGCTCGAAAGCCATGCCGAATTCCAGGTCAAGGTCCTGTTCGTCGAGGCCTATCGCTATTCGCATCTCGCGCACGAACAATGGCAAGGCAACTGTTTGCGCAGCCTCGACGCGCGCACGGTGGAGAACGGCGAAACCACAGTCGTCCACGGCATGTTGAAGGCCGGCAATTTCGTCGTCGATTCGCCGGAGGCCCAAACCCTGCCGGCCTGCAGCATGAGCTTCGCCTACTGGAACCCGGCAATGCTGACGCAGAAACAGCTACTCAATCCGCAGACCGGCGAGTGGCTGGAAGTGGATATTCGCCTGCTGGGTCGTGAAACCCTGTTGATGGGAACGCAGGAAACGCTTGCCGACCACTATCGGCTTGAAGCCCCCAAACTCAAGATCGACCTTTGGTATTCCCCGGCCAAGGCCTGGCTGGGGCTGCAATCGACGACGCCGGAAGGCTATGTCATCCGTTACAAACTACGCCAGGCAAAACCATGATAGCTGTCTATCGTCGTGTGAAAAGAAAAACACTGTCCGTCGCCTTGGCGCTATATGGCGCAGGCATGCTCAGCGGTTGCGCGAGCCAAGCCCTGCCGCCCATCGCCACCGTACCGCAGGTCAACCTGCAACGCTTCATGGGCGATTGGTATGTGATTGCCGCTATCCCGACCTTTATTGAAACCCAAGCCTACAATGCCGTGGAATCGTATCGGCTGAATGCCGACGGCACCATAGCCACCACCTTCACTTTCCGTGACGGCGGTTTCGACGGCCTGGTCAAGACCTATACGCCGAGAGGCTACGTGGTGGACGGCACCGGCAATGCACTGTGGGACATGCAGTTCATTTGGCCGATCAAGGCTGAGTATCGCATTGCCTACCTCGCACCTGACTACAGCCGTACCGTCATTGCCCGTAATGCACGCGATTATGTCTGGATCATGGCGCGCAGCCCCACGCTTCCGGCGGCGCAATACCGCGAGCTCGCCGCCTTCGTCGGTAAGCTGGGTTACGATCTCGGCCAGCTGCGCAAAGTCCCGCAGCAATGGCCAGCCAGCGTTGCACATCCGGAGTCGCCATGAGCGCGCCGGCTAAAATATCCGCCCTCGTACACCTGATGCGCTGGCTCGACAGCGGCACCGCTGCCGAGCAGGACGCCAAGCCGGGCAAAGAGGTGGATTGGCTACGCGTGATCCCTTTCGTGCTGCTGCATGTCGCCTGCCTGTCGGTCATCTGGGTGGGCTGCAGTGCGTTTGCGATCACGGTCGCCGTCGCGCTCTACGGCTTGCGCATGTTCGCCATTACCGGTTTCTATCACCGCTATTTTTCGCACAAGACTTTTCGCACCTCGCGTTTCGGGCAGTTCCTGTTCGCCTTGCTCGGCTCTAGCGCAGCACAGCGCGGTCCGCTGTGGTGGGCGGCTATGCATAGGCATCACCATGCCCATTCGGATCGTTTCGAAGACGCGCATTCGCCGGTACAGCACGGTTTTTGGTG
Source organism: uncultured Methylophilaceae bacterium (assembly GCA_966238525.1). Taxonomy (GTDB): domain Bacteria; phylum Pseudomonadota; class Gammaproteobacteria; order Burkholderiales; family Methylophilaceae; genus CBILOJ01. The sequence goes on from CBILOJ010000022.1 coordinate 7,374, forward strand.
GAGCCACCTTGGCTGGTTCCTGTCAAACGCGCATTTCGCCACCCGCATGGAGCGGGTGCGCGATCTTGCGCGCTTTCCGGAACTGCGTTTCCTGGACCGCTTCGATGTTCTCGTTCCCGCCGCACTGGCCGGCTGTCTCTACCTGCTGGGCGAGTGGCTGGCAAGCACGGCGCCGACCCTGCATACCGACGGCTGGCAATTGCTGGTTTGGGGCTTCGTGATTTCCACGGTGGTGCTGTATCACGCTACTTTCAGCGTCAACTCGCTGGCGCATGGCTGGGGTAGCCGGCGCTACGCCACGCGCGACCACAGCCGCAACAACTTCTGGATCGCCCTGTTCACGATGGGCGAAGGCTGGCACAACAATCACCATCACTTTCCGGGCGCGGCGCGGCAGGGTTTCTACTGGTGGGAAATCGATCTCACCTACTACGGTTTGCGCCTGTTGGCGGCATGCGGACTGGTCTGGGATTTGCGCACTGTGCCGCCGCAGATTCGTGCGGCCAGGCAATTGCGGCATGGCGACGAACCTCAACAGTCATGAGAAATCTTCCATGAAAATCGCCATCATCGGCAGCGGCATCGCCGGCAATACCGTTGCCTGGCATCTGCATCATCAGCACGATATCACCGTATTCGAAGCCGGCAGTCATGTCGGCGGCCACACCCATACCCATGACATCGAGCACGAAGGGCGGCATTTCGCCGTGGACACCGGTTTCATCGTGTTCAACGACAAAACCTATCCCAATTTCCTCGGCATGCTGGATACCTTGGGCGTAGCCTGGCGGCCCAGCAATATGAGCTTCAGCGTGCGCGCTGAAAACAGCGGGCTCGAGTATAACGGTACCTCGCTCAATGCCTTGTTCGCTCAGCGGCGCAATCTGTTGCGGCCGTCGTTCTATCGCATGATCCGCGACATCCTGCGCTTCAATCGCGAATCGCTCGCGCTGTTGTCCAGCGGTAGCGAAACTTGCTTGGGCGACTACCTCGCAGAGCAGCACTACGGCCGCGAATTCATCGAGCATTACATCATCCCTATGGGTGCTGCCATCTGGTCGACATCGCCGCAACAGATGATGAGCTTTCCCGTGCGTTTTTTCGTGCGCTTTTTTCACAATCACGGCATGCTGTCGCTCGATGACCGCCCGCAGTGGCGTGTGATCGAAGGCGGCTCGGCGCGCTATGCCGAGGCGCTGACGGCCAAATTTCGCAGCCGCATCCGGCTCAACACGCCCGTGGCCCGCGTACGCAGGCTCCGGAATTCGATCCGGATAACACCGGTTGACGGTGCGGAGGAATGTTTTGATTGGGTCTTTTTTGCCTGTCACAGCGATCAGTCGCTGGCCACGCTCGGGGCCGACGCCACTCCGCAGGAACGCGAAATCCTCGGTGCCATCCCGTATCAGAAAAATAGCGTAGTGCTGCACACCGACCCTCGTCTCATGCCCAGGCGCCGGCTGGCCTGGGAAGCCTGGAATTACCATGTGACGCCGGTGCCCAATGAACACGTGGCGGTCACCTACAACATGAACATCCTGCAGGGGCTTCAATCGACCGAACCGCTACTGGTTACGCTCAATCATATCCGCGATATCGATCCGGCCAGGATCATCAAGCGGCTCAGCTACCATCACCCGCTCTACACCCCAGCCGCCGTGGCAGCGCAATTGCGGCACCATGAAATCAGTGGCGCCAACCGCACGGCATATTGTGGTGCCTATTGGGGCAACGGCTTTCATGAGGATGGCGTGGTCAGCGCCCTCGCCGCGCTGCGGCATTTCCACGAAGCGCTCCGGCCATGAATCGCCCGCAGCACAGTGCCGTTTATACCGGCTGGGTGCGGCACCGGCGTTTTTTGCCCGTATCGCACAGCTTCAGGTATCGCATTTTCATGATGTACCTCGACCTCGACGAGCTGCCCGGCTTGTTTCGCCATCGCTGGCTGTGGTCGTACGGCCGCCGCAATCTTGCCTGGTTTCGCCGCAGCGATTACCTAGGCGTGACAGAGCAGCCGCTCAAGCAAGCCGTTAGCCAGCTGGTCATGCAAGAAACCGGGCAACCGGTGCGAGGACCGATACGATTGCTGACCAACATGCGCTACTTCGGCTACTGCTTCAACCCGGTAAGTTTCTACTATTGCTTCGAGCCTGACGGCACTACCTTGCAGGCCATAGTCGCCGACATCAACAACACGCCATGGGACGAGCGCCATGCCTATGTGCTGAGTTGCAGTCGTACATACGGCAGCGCAGGCAAAGGTCTGTTGCCTTTCCGCTTCAGCAAGGATTTTCATGTATCGCCGTTCATGCCGATGAATATCGAATACGACTGGACTTTCACCGTTCCCGCGCGGCAACTGAACGTCCATATGCGCAACCTGATGGAGGATGGCCGTATATTCGACGCCACCCTGCAACTCGCGCGCCAGCCGGTGAATTGCCGAACACTGGCCTGGGTGCTATTCGCCTATCCCTTCCTGACTTTCAAAGTCATTCTCGCCATTTATTGGCAGGCCTTGAGGCTATGGCTCAAGGGCGTGCCCTTCTTCACGCATCCCGACCGGACATCACCCGGAGCGGATACCGATCCTACGCAAGGAAAGCAACGATGACAACGGCCCCTACGCCCAACCCGGCAGTGCATACCGGTGCCCTCTCCCGCTTGCCGTTTAAGGCATGGCCGAACTGGCTGCAGCACATTGCGCGCCGCCTCGTACTGGCGCGACTGGATGCACTCGACTGTGGCCATCTCACCATCGTCGAAGGCGATCATATTCATCACTTCGGCCCGGGCGGCTTGCCGCAGGCCAGGTTGTACGTGCATGACACGCGATTTTATGGCGAAATTGCTTTCGGCGGCTCTATCGGCGCCGGTGAAGCTTATATGCTGGGCTATTGGACCGCCGACGATCTGACGGCGCTGATCCGGCTTATGGTGCTCAACCAGAGCGTCATGAATACACTGGAAGGCGGCATGGCCTTGCTGGCGCGCCCATTCCTCAAGCTGCTGCACCGCGCCAATCGCAATACGCACGACGGCAGCCGTCGTAACATCGCCGCGCATTATGATCTCGGCAACGACATGTTCCAGCTCTTCCTCGATCCGACCATGATGTATTCCTCGGCGATTTTCGAGCGAGCTGACATGACGCTGGAACAGGCATCGCTTGCCAAGCTGGATCGTATCTGCCGCAAACTGGCGCTGAGCGAGGAAGACCATGTGATCGAGATTGGTACCGGCTGGGGCGGATTCGCACTCTATGCGGCACGTCATTACGGTTGCCGGGTAACGACCACGACCATCTCCCAGGCCCAGTACGAATTCGCCAAGGAGCGCATAGCGGCGGCCGGCCTCAGCAAAAAAATAAATGTTTTATTAAAAGATTACAGGGAGTTGGAAGGGAAATTTGACAAACTGGTTTCGATTGAGATGATCGAGGCGGTCGGGCATCAGTATTACGACGAATACTTTCACACCTGTGCCCGGCTACTGAAAGCGGATGGCATGGCCCTGATCCAGGCCATCACTATTACCGACCAGCGATATGAGTCCGCCAAACATTCGGTCGATTTCATCCAGCGCTACATCTTTCCGGGCAGTTGCATTCCCTCGGTAACCGCGCTGCTTGGCAGCATCACTCGCGCTTCCGATCTGCGGCTGTTCCACCTCGAGGATATCGGCCCACATTATGCCCGCACCCTCGCTGCATGGCGGGCGGCATTCTTGCGTAATGCCGCTCAAATACGCGCACTGGGCTATCCGGAGGAATTCATGCGGATGTGGGAATTCTATCTGTGCTATTGCGAGGGAGGCTTCGAGGAACGCGCGCTAGGCGACGTGCATCTGCTGCTGGTCAAGCCGAGCAATCGCCGCCGCACCATCCTGCCCCCGCTTGTGGAAGCAGCAGCTTAAGCAATTCGCATCTGCGCCGCATTTTTCACCAGACAGATACGCTGGACCACCGCGGGCTGTGCCGAAGCATCCACGCCCTGCTCGAAAGCCACGAGGATGAGCCCGGTGCCGAACGAAACCAGCAACTCGTTGGGCCACAGCAGGAATTCGGGCCGTTGCGGCCGGCCGATTTTTTCCTGGCCGCGCATGAAGGTTTCGTAGATCAATACGCCATTCGGCGCCAGGCTGGCGGCGAGCAGCGGCAGCAGCGGCCGATGCAGATAACGGCAGACGACGATGGCATCGAATTGCGCCTGATCGTAAGGCCAGGGATCGCGCTCGAGATCCGCGAGGCGCGTTGTGATGTTGGCGACGCCCTGCATGCCGGCCAGCGCTTCAGCGTCGCGGTCAACCGCTTCTACTTGCCAGCCTTGAGCCGCCAACCAGCGAGCGTTCCTGCCGCTGCCGCTCGCCAGATCCAGGATGCGACCGCCGGGCTGCGCCAAAGGTGCGAACCGGCACATCCAGGCCGATGGTTGTGCCGCCTGCATTTCAGACACGTGGTATCCATTCCATGGGCCGGCGGGCAGTTAACAGCGCTAAAAGGCCAGATGCCGATTGCTTGCCGGTTTTCGGATAATGCGCCATACGCGGTATAGTAAAGCAATCCGGCCCTGCCCCGCCATTTCGCCAACGAACCGACACCGATGACTTCAGAACATGCCCGCCTGTCATGGCAGGACGGCCAGCCTATGTCGCTGCAATACGGCGACGTTTATTTTTCGCGGGCCAGCGGCCTCGACGAGACGCGGCATGTGTTCCTCGAGCACAACCATTTGCCGCAGCGCTGGCGCGAACTGGCGCCGGCTAGTTTCACCATTGCCGAGACCGGCTTCGGTACCGGGCTCAATTTTCTCTGTGCCTGGCAACTGTGGCTGGCCTGTGCGCCGAGCGATGCCCGCCTGCATTTTGTCAGCTTCGAAAAATACCCGCTGACGCCGCATGACCTCGGCCGCGCGTTGGCGCTGTGGCCGCAACTGGCCGATGAAAGCGCGGCCCTGCTCGCCCAGTATGGCATGCTGGCGCCGGGCTGGCACCGGCTGGTGTTCGCACATGGCCGCGTCACGCTAACGCTGATTATCGGCGACGTGCAGTCCAGTCTGCCGCTGCTCCGCGCCAAGGTCGACGCCTGGTTCCTTGACGGTTTCGCGCCGTCGAAAAACCCGGAAATGTGGCAGCCCGACCTGTATGCCCAGATGGCGCGACTGTCGCATGCGGCGACCACTTTCGCCACCTTCACCAGCGCCGGCCTGGTCAGGCGCGGATTGCAGCAGGCTGGCTTCAGCGTCGACAAGGTGGCGGGCCATGGCCGCAAGCGCGACATGCTGCGCGGGCGCTATGCAGCTCCGGCTTCGACTGGCTCCGACAGCGTCACGGACAGGCATGCCATCGTCATCGGCGGCGGCATTGCCGGCAGCGCTACCAGTCATGCGCTGGCACGGCGCGGTTGGCGCGTCAGTCTGGTCGAGCGCCATGGCCGAGTGGCGGCCGAAGCGTCGGGTAATCCGCTAGGCATACTCTATCCACGGCTGTCCGGCCAGGATATCGTGCTGAGCCGTCTCGCGCAGACCGGATTTTTGCATACGGTGCGCCTGTTGCGACAGCTTGCGTCCGACGCTGAAACCTATGCGTCCTGCGGTTTGTTGCAATTGGCATTCGATGCTCGGGAAGCCAAGCGCTGTGCCGATGTCGCCAAGCGCGAGCTGCCAGACGATCTCGTGCATGCAGTCGAAGCGGACCAAGCCAGCGCGCTTGCCGGCATTGCGCTGAGCCACGGCGGGCTTTATTTCCCCGCGGCAGGCTGGGTCGATCCAGTACGCTTCTGCCAGGCGCTGGTGCAACACCCGGCTATCCATCTCATTACCGGCGAAATGCTGCAACTGCGGCGCGACGGCGAGCTATGGCAGGTGCATGGCGCTGCCGGCTTGCTGGCGACCGCGCCCGTGGTGGTGATCGCCGCCGCCAATGCCAGTGCCGGGTTCGACCAGACCGCTCATCTGCCGCTCGAAGCCGTGCGCGGCCAGCTCAGCTGCTTCAACGCGACTACGGCAAGCGCTGCCCTGCAAACCGTGGTCTGCACCGAAGGTTATGTCAGTCCGGCTGTAGATGGCCGCCATTGCCTCGGAGCGACATTCACGCCGGACGACACCGATGCCGAAGTCAGGCAGCAGGACCATCTCGCCAACCTGGCACTGCTCGCTGGCATTTCGCCGGAGCTGTACATGGCTGCCAACGAGCAACATTTGAGCGGCCGCGCCGCCTTGCGCTGCGCCACGCCGGATTATCTGCCGATGGCCGGCCCAGTGCTCGACCATGCCGCACTCGTTGCCACACCGCCGCGCCATACTGCCGCCGCGGCCACCTTGCCATGGCTGCCTGGCCTTTACGTCAACACCGGCCATGGTTCCAAGGGTCTGATCAATGCGCCGTTCTGCGCCGAATTGCTGGCGAGCGCCATTGCCGGCGAGCCCTTGCCTGCCGACGCCCAGTTGCTGGCCGCACTCGATCCCAACCGTTTTCTGCTGCGCAAGTTTGGGCTCAAGAAGCTGGTGCAGGGTTTGGCCGCCTACCCGCTGTTGTAGAATGCGGCCATGAATCCCGATCGCCTTTACCGCAATGCGCTGGACCTCCACCGCGAGGGCCGGTTGACCGAAGCCGAAGCACGCTATCGCGAAGTGCTCGTTGCGCAGCCGCAACATGCGGAAACCCTGCACTATCTCGGCGTGCTGTGCCACCAGACGCGTCGTCACGATGAGGCAGCGAAACTCATCGCGGCCGCGGTCGAGCTGGCGCCGCGCAATTCCGACTATCTCAACAATTACGGACTGGCATTGCGCGCTGCCGGTCGGCCCGATGAAGCGGTTGCCGCCTATCGCGCTGCGATTGCACTGTCGCCCGGCGACATGGATTTGCACAACAACCTCGGCAATGCCTATCAGGAGCTTGGGCATTTCGAGGAAGCGGCTGGCTGCTATCGCCGCGTGCTGCACGCTGTTGGCCGCGATGCCGACGTCCTCGCCGCCCTGTGCCATGCCCTGTTGTCGCTGGGCAATCGTTGCCAGCAAGCGGGCCGCTATCAACAGGCCGAAACCTGCTACCGCGAGGCGCTGCAATATCGCGACAACGATGCAGCCCTGCATTTCAACCTCGGCAATGCGCTACGCGAACTCGGCAAGGCGGCCGAGGCTGCCGCCAGTTATCGCAAGGCGTTGCAACTGGCGCCCGATGATGCGGACGCACATAACAATCTCGGCAACGTGCTGCGCGAGCTGGGCCAGCTCGACGAGGCCATCGCCTGCTACGAGCAAGCATTGCACTGCAACCCCAAGCTTTACCACGCACGCGTGCACCTCGCACATCAGAAGCAGCATATTTGCGATTGGCGCACGCTGGCGGAAGACGCGCGGCAGATTCGTGATTGGGTAGCAACGGTGCCGCAGGCCCAGGTTTCGCCGTTTGCCTTCCTGGCCCTGCCAGGCACCACGGCCGCCGAACAGCGGCAATGCGCCACGCACTGGAACGATAATCGATTCAATAGCCTGGCCGAACGTGCGCACGCGCAACCGTATGCCCATCGTCGCCATGATGGCGGCAAGCTGCGGCTGGGCTATCTGTCGGGCGATTTTCGCCTGCATCCGCTGGCGTTCCTGGTCAGCGAGCTCATCGAACTGCATGATCGCAGCCGCTTCGAGGTCTACGCCTACTCCTACGCCGCCGATGACAAGAGCGCGCAGCGACAGCGGCTGCAACGCGGTTTCGACCGTTTCATTGACATCTCGTCCATGCCGCTGGCCGACGCCGCTGAGCAAATGCATGCCGACGGCATCGATCTCCTGATCGACCTTACCGGCCATACGCAAGCAAGCCGCAGCGGCATCGCCGCCTTGCGCTCGGCGCCGGTGCTGGTCAACTGGCTGGGCTTCCCGGGCACGATGGGCGAACTGCAGGGGCGATCGCTGTTCGATTACCTGCTCAGCGACGCTCACATCACGCCGTTGACGGAAGCGGCGCACTACGCAGAGCAACTCGTATTGCTGCCGGAAACCTACCAGCCCAACGACCGCGGCCGCCCGGTGGCCGACACACCCACGCGCGCGGCTT
>CBILOJ010000023.1:0-15259 GCA_966238525.1 uncultured Methylophilaceae bacterium
CGAACCGGCGATCCCGTTCGAGCAACTGCCGCCGATCGACCTCGTCGTGCTGTCGCATATGCATGGCGATCATTTCGACCAGCTCGTGCAGCGCAAGCTGGCCCGTCGCACGCCTATCGTCACCACCCGGCAAGCCGCAAAGAAGCTGGGCGAACTCGGCTTCGGCAACGTCTATGCGCTCGCCACCTGGGATACGCTTAGCGTCAGCAAAGGCGATACGCTGCTGCGGCTGACCTCGCTGCCCGGGCGTCATGGACCGCCGCTCGCGGCAGAAATGCTGCCGGCGGTCATGGGCTCCATGCTCGAATTCTCCACCGGCGGCAAGCAGGACTATCACCTTTATATCAGCGGCGATACGCTGGTCTACGACGATCTGCGCGAGATTCCGCGCCGCTATGCCGATATCGACCTGGCACTGCTGCATCTGGGCGGTACGCGCGTGCTCGGCATGAAGGTGACCATGGACGGCGAAGACGGCGTGCAAATGCTGCAGCTCATTGCGCCGGCGCTGGCGATCCCGATCCACTACAACGATTACGACGTGTTCAAGTCCCCGCTCTCCGATTTTGAGAAAGCGGCGAAAGCGGCGGGCCTGCAGCACAAAATCGTCCATCTCAAGCCGGGCGAAAGCTATCGTTTCGCGCCCCAGCGCTAAGCGCTTCTCCATAACGAATACGCCTGACATCAAGGAGCTGCTATGTTCCTGTTCTTTTCCTCGCGATTGGGATGCCTGGCATCCATTGCCATCTCCCTGGTCGCCACGTTGATCCTGCTATGGCTGCTCGGCCTGCTGTGAGCGCGCGGCGCACGCCGGCGCGTCGTGTGCGCAGACGCCGCATCAAGCCCGAGCGCATGGCGGACCTGCTGCACGAAAAATTCGGCATCAAGCGGCTGCGGCCCGGGCAGAAAGCCGTTATCGACAACGTGCTGCACGGGCAGGACACGCTGGCCATCATGCCGACCGGTGCCGGCAAGTCATTGTGTTTCCAGCTGCCGGCGCTGCTGTTGCCCGGCATCACCGTGGTGGTGTCGCCGCTGATTGCGCTGATGCAGGATCAGGTGGACAAGCTCGAGCAGGCGGACGTCGCTGCAGAACAGGTCAACAGTGCGCTCAACGGCGCCGACGAGGCGATTGCGTTGCGGCATATCGAACAGGCGGAAACCCGGGTGGTTTACGCCACGCCCGAGCGCATGGGCAATCCCGACTTCATCGCCAGTTTGCGCCAGGTGGGCGTGGATCTGTTCGTCGTCGACGAAGCACACTGCATCACGCAATGGGACCATAATTTCCGCCCGGCCTACATCGAACTCGCCAATGCCATCGCCGCGCTGGGCCAGCCGCCCGTGCTGGCGTTGACGGCCACCGCCACCGCCGAGGTTGCCGGCGACATCAAGAAGCAGCTCGGCCGGCCGGGCATGCACGTGATCGATACCGGCATCTATCGGCGCAACCTCGACTACAGCGTGATCCAGATCACGAACGAGGCGCAGAAACACGACGAGGCACTGCGCATTGTGCGCGAGCATGCGGGCAGCGGCATCCTCTACACCGCCACCGTCAAGGCCGCCGAAGAACTGCATCAACACTTGCAGCAGAACGGCGAAGACGTGCTGCTCTACCACGGCCGTTTGAGTGCGGCCGAGCGCCGACGCAACCAGGAATGTTTCATGCAGGGCGACTGCCGGCTCATGGTGGCGACCAATGCCTTCGGCATGGGCATAGACAAGGACGACGTGCGTTTTGTCGTGCATTACCAGATGCCGGCCAATATCGAAACCTATTACCAGGAATCAGGCCGTGGCGGGCGCGACGGCGAAACGGCATGCTGCACGCTGCTGTTCGACCGCAAGGACAAGCGCGTGCAGCAGTTTTTCCTGGCCAGGCATTATCCTGATGCCGGCGACCTGAAGGCGGTGCACGAGGCCGTGCTTGCATTATCGGCAGAGGACCTTCCGGCCAATCTGGCTGCTATTCGGCGAGGGCTGCCCGACATGGCCGAGGGCAACGTGCGCGTGGCGCTGAAGCTGCTGCGGGAAAGCGGTGCGCTCGGGCAGAACCGCAAATTTCTGCTGCATGCGCGGCAACAGACGCTGGAGCCGGCCATGCTCAAGCGCATGGCCGCCGTGTATGAAGCGAAGCAGGAACGCGACCGGGAGGCGCTGGAAGCGCTGGTGGACTATGCGCAGAGCGGCTATTGCCGCTGGCGGCTGCTGCTCGATTATTTCGACGATGATGAGGCGTGGCAGCAATGCGGTCATTGCGACAACTGCCGGCAGCCGCCCGAGCAATTCTTGACGGACGCCGCCGGAGACGAGATGCCTGAGATTGAAGTGCACAAGCCGCTTGATATTGCTCCGGGCAGCGAGGCCGAGGTGCCGCGCTTCGGCCGCGGCCGCGTGGTAGAGGCGAACGCGGAACAGGTGACGGTGGCTTTCGCGCGGATTGGCGAAAAAACCTTTTTACGGCGTTATGTGCGGATTATCGATCCTGGCTAGCAGTTACGCCGGGCTTCAGTGTAACGCCCTGGCGCCGCTGCGCGGCTGCTGGTGCTGCGCCAGCCAGGCCGTCATCTCGTCGGCGGGCAGGGGCTCGGTGTAATAAAAGCCTTGCATGGCGGTGCAGTGTTGCTTGCGCAAAAAATCGATCTGCGCGGCGGATTCCACGCCTTCAGCCACTACGCGCAGGTGCAATGCCTGGATCAGCTTGATGATGGCGCTGGTGATCATGTTTTTTTCGTTATTCTCGGGCACGTTATAGAGAAAGGTCTGATCGAGCTTGACCGTGTTCACCGGCAGGTTGGTCAGGTAAGTCAGCGCGGAATAACCGGTGCCGAAGTCATCCAGCGCCAGCGAAATGCCGCGGTCACGCAGGTCTTCCAAGGTCTTGATGCCGCGATTGTTGATGTCGATGGCATGGCGTTCGGTCAGTTCGATTTCCAGCGACTGCGGCGAGATGCCGGTATCTGCCAGGATGCTGTCTATCTTCTGCGGCGTGCTGGGGTCGACGAGTTCGCGTGAGGACAGATTGACGCACAGCACCAGCGACGGCATGTGCGACGCCTGCCATTTCTTCACTTGCAGGCAGGCTTCGCGCATTATCCAGAAGCTGATGTCCGGCATCAGGCCGGATTCTATGGCCAGGTTGATCAGATCCATCAGCGGCAGGGCGGCAAGCTGCGGACTGGAAAAGCGCAACAGCACTTCGACGCCCAAGGTGGCACCGCTATCGCAAGCAATTTTTGGTTGATAGGCCAGCCAGAAATCGCGGCTTTTGGCGGCGCGGCGCAAGCCCGACAAGGTGCGCGCGCGCAGATGCGCTGCCTGATCGAGCGCTGCGGTGAAGTATTGAAAACTGCCGCGCTGGTCGTCCTTGGCGCGATACAGCGCGCGATCGGCACGCCTCAGCAACTGCTCCGGTTCGTTGGCGTCGATTGGGTAAACGGCGATGCCTATGGTGCAGCCGATTTGCAGGATGTGCTGTTCGATGTGGAACGGCTGGGTCAGCGTATTGAGTATTTTATTGGCAAGGTCGCCGCCCATTTGCACCGAAGGCATGCCGGGCTGCAGCACGACGAATTCATCGCCGCCGATGCGCGCCACCAGGTCGGTATCCCGCACCACGTGCTGCAGCCGCTCCGCCACCTGCTTGAGCAGCAGATCGCCGGCATGGTGGCCCAGCGTATCGTTGATATCCTTGAAATGGTCCAGGTCCAGCGCATGCAGGATGAGCAGCTGGCCGTTGCGCTGGCTCATGGCGATCATCTCCTGCAACTGCAGATCGAAATAGAAGCGGTTGGCGAGATTGGTCAAGGGGTCGAAATTGGCCAGGCGCTGAATCTCGTTCTCGGCCATTTTTTTATCGGTGATGTCACGCAGGATCTTGAGAAATCCCACATGCCGTTTGAGTTCGTCATAAATCGGCGTCAATACGCCGTCGGCCCAGAATCTCGAGCCGTCCTTGCGCATGTGCCAGCGGTAATCGGCGGCGCGGCCTTTGAGCAAGGCCGTGTTGCATTCACCTTCAGGAGCGCCGTTTGCGCGATCTTCCGGGGTAAACAGAACGTCGCCGAGACTGCCGATGATCTCTGCCGGCTGATAGCCCATGATGCGTTCGGCGCCCACGTTCCAGCTCGTCACGATGCGATCCGGGCTGAAGGTGACGATACCGAAATCGATCGCGCTTTCGTAGATGCTGTTGAGCAGAAAGCTCGGATTTAATAGCCCGTACATGACCGGATACCGAAAAAAGCAGCAATTGCAGAGGCGGGCGTAGTTGCGGCTGGCCTAATCGGCCGATAGCGCAAAGCCCGGCAGGGTGTCGAAACCATGGATATGCAGTGCGCCGGTCGGCTCATGGCCTGCGCCTGCCCAGAAAACGGATGATATTGCCTGGCGTCAGGCGCTTGCGTTGCATCGCCTCGACTTGGCGCGTCAGCGCTTTCTGCACCATCTCGGCGAAAGCGACCAGATCCTGGCGCGGATACTCATCGAGCAGGCCGCTGTCCTGGTAGAACTCGGCGATCCAGCGCGCATCAAGCACGCCATTGCCGGTTTCTTGCCAGTATTCGCTGCTTGCCGTTTCCACGTATTCGCTGAGCTTGCTCACGGCTTACATGGCCAGTAGGCACTTACTGCGGTCCGGCATTGACGCCTACGCCATGGCGGTAGACCATGCTGCCGCCGAGCCAGCCGGAAACGCCGAGCAGGCCCACAGCGAGCAGCGACAGCAGCAACGGTGTGCCGCTGACTTCATTGCCGTCGACCCGCAGCCAGATGTTGACCCCATACAAGGTCACGGCGATCAGGTTGAACGACATGTGCATGATCGCAATCCTGCGTACGCGCTCGTTGGTGATCGAAAGAAAATCGATGAAGCCCGGCATGGCGGCGATCAGGGCGCCGACGAAGCCGCCGACCATGGTGTAGAAGGCCGCCGTGTGCCAATTCCCGGGCTCGGCGCTGAGCAGGGAGGCGAGGTCGCAAATCAGCGAAAAGATCAGCAGCCCGACCGGAATCGTAATCAGCATCGGATGTATGGGATGACCGGCAATGCTGGCGGGAGTGCGCATGGATGGCTCCTTTTGTGATGGCGTGCCAGGGCCGCATAGGCGGAAAAGTCCGCTAGACAGTCGCTGAGCAGTACAGACTAGCAACATGCCGGGTGCCGGTTTGTACGCTAGCTCACCGATGCAATAACGGCCTGAAAGCGCAGCAAAAAAAACGGCATGCCTGAGCATGCCGCGAGTGGGGGAGATGAAGCGGGTGGATGAAGGCCTAGCCGATCTCGACCGGCACGAAAATACGATGCTCGTTGCGCTGCACGAGCAGAGCCACGTTCTTGCCTGATTTCTCGAGGATGGCTTGCAGTTCCTGCACGCTCTTGAGCGGCGTGCCGTTGGCCGACACGATGATGTCGCCGGCACGGATGCCTGCACGCGCTGCAGCACCGCTGGCGTTTTCGACCAGCAGGCCGCCTTCGACGTCGTTCTGGCTCTGCTCCTGCTCAGCCAGCGGGCGTACGGCCACGCCAAGCTTGCCCTGGCTGCCGTCGCCGCTGTCGTTGCTTGCAAGTGTCGTGTTCTCGGCCTTGCTGATGGTGGCCGTCAAGGTGTGCGGCTTGCCGTCGCGGATCACCTCGATCTCGGTCTTGGTGCCAGGCTTCATCGTCGCCACTTCGGCCGACAGATCGGTCGAATGTTCGATCTCGACACCGCCGATACCGACAATGACGTCGCCGGTCTTGAGTCCGGCCTTCTGCGCCGGGCTGTCATCCTCGACCGAGCTGACCAGCGCGCCGCGCAGCGACTTGAGGCCGAACGAATTGCCGAGCGCCTGGTTCACTTCCTGGATGGTGACGCCGAGGTGGCCGCGCGTGACCTTGCCGTACTTCACCAGCTGCTGCTGCACGCCGGTGGCGACGTCGATCGGGATGGCGAACGACAGGCCCTGATAGCCGCCGGTGCGGCTGAAGATCTGCGAGTTGATGCCGATCACTTCGCCCTTGATGTTGAACAGCGGGCCGCCCGAGTTGCCGGGATTGACGGCGACATCGGTCTGCAGGAAGGGCACATAGGTGCCGTCGGGCAAGGCACGCGACTTGGCGCTGATGATGCCCGAGGTGGCGGTGTTCTCGAAACCGTAGGGCGAGCCGATGGCGAGCACGGGTTCGCCGACCTGCGATTCATGCGGGTTGCCGAGCTTGACCACGGGCAGGTCCTTGGCGTCGATCTTGATCACGGCGACATCGGTCTGGCGGTCGACGCCGAGTACCTTGGCCTTGAATTCGCGGCGGTCGGTCAGGCGTACCGTGACTTCATCGGCGCCGTCGACGACGTGGGCATTGGTCATGATCAGGCCATCAGGACTGACGATGAAGCCCGAGCCCTGGCCCTGGCGAATCTGCGGCTGCTGGTCAGGTTGGGCGCCAGGTACGGGCATGCCGAAACGCCGGAAGAATTCGTAGAATGGATCGTCGGGCGACACTTGCGGCGTGTTCATGGTCGGCACCTGCTGTGCCTTGGCGGTAACGTCGATGTTGACCACGGCCGGGCCATAGCGGCCGACGATGCCGGAGAAATCGGTGGCGGACTTGCCGCCGAGCGGTACGGCTGCCGCCGCGGTGACGGCAGGAACGGGAGTGGCGGTGGCCTGGGCATTGGTGACGCCGAAGGCGCCGAACTGCGCATAGCCGGTGGCGACGGCGGCCAGCACGGCCGCGGCAATGGTACTGCGGGTAAAGGTTTTACGGCTCATCATGTACTCCTTTGCGTCATTGATGGATTGCAATGGAGTGCATGTTAGGCGGCTAAACTTAAAGCAGACTTAAGGCGGGCTATTCCTCATTTGTCGCGGCGATCGCCTGCGGATCGCCGGCCTCCAGGCGCGGGAACGTCACGGTCACGCGCAAACCATCGTCGGTATTCGACGCCTCGACCTGTGCCGCATGCAGGTCGGCGATGCGTTTGACGATGGCGAGGCCGAGGCCGCTGCCGTGGGCTTCGGCATTGGAGCCGCGGTAAAAGCGGTCGAACACGCGCGCGAGTTCCGCCGGCGGAATGCCGGGGCCGCTATCCTGCACGCTGAGCGCGACGCGATCGGCATGAGTTGCGACCGAGACGGTGACGCGGCCGCCTTGCGGGCTGTAGCGGATGGCATTGTCGAGCAGGTTGTTGAGTACGATGGCGATCGCCGCGGCATCGCCGCTGATGCGCGCTGCGCCCCCGGCTTGCTTTACCGCAATGTCGATCTGCCTGCTGTCGGCCGCCAGGGCGAAATCGGCGGCGGCATTCTGCGCCAGGGCGTTGAGGTCTAGCGTACGCATCGCCGGCTGTTCAGTCTCTCCGGGCGCCTGCCGGTAGCTGGCCGGTTCCTGCCGCGCCAGTGTCAGCAATTGTTCGACCAAACGCGTGGCGCGCGCCAGGCCGGCCTTGAGGTCGGCGAAGGCGGCACGCCGTTCATTGTCGTCGCCGGCGCGCTCGGCAAGCTGCATCTGCAGCCTGAGTGCGGTCAGCGGCGTGCGCAGCTCGTGCGCGGCGTCGGCGACGAAGGCGCGCTGCGCGTCCAGCGCGCGGTCGAGCCGCGCCAGCAGGTCGTTGAGCGCGTCGGCCAGCGGCATGATTTCCTG
This sequence comes from uncultured Methylophilaceae bacterium, assembly GCA_966238525.1. Classification (GTDB taxonomy): domain Bacteria; phylum Pseudomonadota; class Gammaproteobacteria; order Burkholderiales; family Methylophilaceae; genus CBILOJ01. The sequence goes on from CBILOJ010000023.1 coordinate 7,625, forward strand.
CGGCAGGCCGCTATCGGATACCGGCTTCAGCAGCGCCGCATCGCGCGATTCGACTTCGCTCGCCACGCGCCGCACCGGCGCCAGCCCGCGCCGCACCGCAATGCCGATCAGCACGGCCAGGAACGGGATCAGCAGGAAAAGCGGCATCACCGTTTTGAGCGCCGAACGCGCGGCTACAGCGCTGCGCGCGCTCATGGGCTGGGCGATCTGTACCACGGCATTGCCGTGCTGCATGCTGTAGACGCGCCAGTCGTTGTTGGCGGTGCGCAGGTTGGAAAAGCCGAGCACGGCGCGCTGCGGCAGTTCGGTGCCGTCGTGCGAGTAGTAGAGGCGCAGGCCGGTGTTGTCCCAGATCTGGATGATGATGTTTTCCTGCGGCAGGAATTCGTCGGCGCGGCCGGACACCACGTAGCCGAAGAATTCGCTGGGCAGGGCCGCCGCCATCTGTTGCAGCTGATAGTCGAACAGCTGGTTGGCCTCTTCGCGCGCCTGCAGGTAGAGCAGGCCGGCGACCAGGGCGATGCCGAGCGCGAGGCCGGCGGACAGCCACAGCAGCAGTGTGTTGCGTATCGATTTCATGAGCGGAACATGGCCTTGCGGTTCACGGCAGCCTGGGCGCCATATAGCCCACGCCGCGCACGTTGCGGATCACGTCGGCGCCGAGTTTCTTGCGCAGCGTGTGGATGTAGACCTCGACCGTATTGCTGCCGACTTCGTCCTGCCAACCATACATCTTTTCCTCGAGCTGCGGAATCGACATCACCACGCCCGGGCGGTCAAGAAAGGCCTGCAGCAGCGTGAATTCGCGCGCCGACAGCGGCACGGATTCGCCATTCAGCAGCACTTCATGCGTGACCGGATCGACGCGCAGCGCGCCGTACTGGATGACGGGATCGGCGCGGCCGGCTTGCCGCCGCAGCAGGGCATGGATGCGCGCCGTCAGTTCTTCAAGATCGAACGGTTTGACCACGTAATCGTCGGCGCCGGCATTGAGGCCGGCGACGCGGTCCGCTACGGCATCGCGCGCGGTCAGGATCAGTACCGGCACGCGATTGCCCTGGCGCCGCAAAGACTTAAGCACGCTGAGGCCGTCCTTGCGCGGCAGGCCGAGATCGAGCAGCACGAGGTCGTAGACGTCATGCTGCAGCGCGGTTTCGCCCGCCATGCCGTCGGTTACCCAGTCGACGGTGAAGCCATCCTGGCGCAAGCCCTTGCATATGGCCTCGCGTATCATGGCGTCGTCTTCAATCAGCAATAAACGCATGGTATTGTCGTCCTGTTCTTGCCCCCGGGCGGGCATCGCTTAGTGAGGCACGCGCAGCATTAAGTTCGCTGCAAGCGCTTGCGATACCGGGCGATTGCCAAGTATCATCTTATGGCACTTGTAGCGTTCGTGGCGCAGCAGCGCTGCTGCCAAGCCTGAGTAACCGAGAATACATTGATTGGTGAGGCCATGGAGACCAAACATCTGCCCGATTTTACGCCTTCCAAGCACGGTGCCCGCCGTATGTTGGCTACCACGCTGCTGTATTTTCTCTATCTGGCAGCATCGTTCGCGGCATTATGCTATTACCTGGAGCAAACGCAGCACGCGGCCGCATATCTCATCATCATGGCATGGCTTATTTCAGTGCTGCTGGTGCCGATACCCCGTCAGCTTTTGCTCAACCGTAGAAAAAACACCCGTTAGCGCAACACACGGAATGGCTCGTCGCGTCGACTCGCTTCGAGCCTTCGTTTTTGGAATCGTAAGCGATCTCAGTGTGAACCGTACTGCGCGCGGGCCAATACCGGCCGGCAGGGAGCGCTTCGACAATGAATAAAATGAATAAACAGTATGCGGGCACGTGCCTCACGCTTGCATTGTTGAGCCACGCTGCGCTGGCTCAGGCGTTCGCACCGCGAGCCGAACTGGTGGATCTGAGTCTGCAGGAACTGGCCGATATCGAGGTCACCACCGTTTCCAAGCGCGCCGAACCGCTGGCGAATGCAGCGGCTTCGGTGTTCGTCATCAGCAACGACGATATCCGGCGCTCGGGCGCCACCACCTTGCCCGAGGCGCTGCGGCTGGCACCCAACCTGCAGGTGGCGCGCGACAATGCGCGCAACTACGCGATTTCCGCGCGTGGCTTCAATGGCATATTCGCCAACAAGATGCTGGTGCTGATCGACGGCCGCACCATTTATTCGCCGCTGTTCTCGGGCGTGTTCTGGGATGCGCAGGACGTGGTGCTCGAGGACGTGGACCGCATCGAGGTCATCAGCGGCGCCAATACCACGCTGTGGGGAGCCAATGCGGTCAACGGCGTCATCAACATCATCACGCGCAGCGCGCGCGAAACCCAGGGCGGCCTGGCTGCGGTGGGCGCCAGCAACCGCGAGAACAGCGACGTGCTGCGCTACGGCGGCAAGCTGCCCAATGGCGGCTATTTCCGCGTTTACGGCAAGCATGCCGACTACGACGATTCCCACGCCGATAGTGGTCTCAATATTCAGGACGGCTGGCGCCGCAACCAGGCCGGCTTCCGCGCCGACTGGGGCAATGGCGGCGACGGTTTCACCTTGCAGGGCGACGCCTACGAAGGCAGCCTGGGCCAGCTCGGCACGCGCGACATCTACATCGGCGGCGCCAACCTGCTGAGCCGTTTCAGCAAGCAGCTGGCCGAGCACTCGAACATCAGCCTGCAGGCTTATCTCGACCATACCTCGCGCGACCAGCCCGGTGCCTTTACCGAGCACCTGACCACGTTCGATGTCGAATTCAAGCATGCGATCCAAGTGGCGCAGCGGCATAACGTGGTCTGGGGCGCAGGCTATCGCGTCGGCTACGACAGGCTGGACAACGATAGCGCATTCGCCTTTCTGCCCGAATCCAAGAACCTGTATCGAAGCAATGTGTTCGCCCAGGACGAGATCGCGCTCATGAAAAACTTGCGCCTGACGCTGGGCCTCAAGTTCGACAACAATAATTATTCCGGCACCGAGACCCTGCCCAGTGTGCGCCTGGCATGGAATCCGGCCGCCAACCACTTGATCTGGGCTTCCGCCACGCGTGCGATCCGCGCCCCCTCGCGTATCGAGCACGATCTTTTCGCGCCCAGCAATCCTGCGCTGGTAGGCGGCGTTCCGTTCTATCTGATTGGCGGCGGCCCCGACTTCGACAGCGAAGTGGCCGATACCTATGAAGTTGGCTATCGCGGCCAGCTGACGCCTGCTTTGTCGTATTCGCTGACAGCGTTTTACAGCGAATACGACAATCTGCGGACGATAGAAGCCAGCCCAACCCCATTCGGCCTGCCCCTGGTGTTTACCAACGAGGCGCAAGGCATCATGCATGGTGCCGAGATGTGGACGCAGTGGCAGGCGGCCAAAAACTGGCGCCTGGTCGGCGGCCTCGTCGTGCAGGATATGGACTACGAACTCGAGGCCGGCGCCATCGATCCCGGCGCATTGGTGGGAACGCTGGCCAATAGCGACCCCAATTATTACTGGAGCCTGCGTTCCTTGTGGGACATTACACCGCGGCATGAACTGGACGTGATGCTGCGTGGTTCGGGTGCATTGTCGCAGTCCGAGGTCGACGCCTACACGACCATGGACGTCAGGCTGGGCTGGAAAGTGAGCCGCGAGCTGGAACTGTCGCTGATCGGCCAGAATCTGATCGGCCATGAGCACACCGAATTCATCAGCCGGCTGGACGAAGATCTGTTCGATCGCCGGCTATTCGCCAAGGTGACCTGGCACTTTCTATGACGGTGCCGCGCGGCTTATTCCAACTCATTGCAGTACTGCTGCTCCTGCTCGGTGGGGCGCTACACTTGCTGCCCGCCCACGCGCAGACGCAGGCCCACGATACCGAAGACATCATTCGCCAGGTCAAGGCGGCTTATCTGTTCAAGTTCGGTAATTACGTGCTGTGGCCGGCACAAACCTTCGACAGCGCTCAAAGCCCGGTCGTCATCGGCGTGGTGGCCGAAGATCGCATGGCGGACGAGCTGACGCGCATCGCTGCCGGCCGTACCATCAGCCAGCGGCCGGTCAGCATACGCCGGCTGCAATACGGCGAGCCGGTCAGCGGCGTGCACATCCTGTTCATCGGCCATGAGGCGGCGCAACCACCGGGCAATGTGCTGGCGCCGCTGCGCGGTGAACCCGTGCTCGGCGTGACCGAGGAAGAGCAAGGCCCGTCGTCCGGCGGCATCATCAATTTCGTGCTCGACAACAACCGCGTCCGTTTCGATGTTTCGCTGCCGGCGGCGGAACAGAACCATCTGCAGCTCAGCGCCGCCTTGCTGTCGGTGGCGCGCAAGGTGAAAAAGAGCGATGTGGAATAAGCTCTGGCGCAAACCGCAAAGAATGACGGTACGGGCCGGCATGCCGGTGCGGCGTTTTTATCTGCGATCGGTGCGCAACAAGCTGTTCGCCGTGGTGGTGCTGACCAGCATGGCCGCGCTGCTGGTGACGGCGATCGCCATGGCGATCTATGACTTGCGCAGCTATCGCGCGCGCTGGGTCAGCAATCTCAACATGCAGGCGGAGCTGATCGGCCGCGTCAACGTACCGGCGCTCGAATTCAACGACCGCGTCTTCGCCAAGACCAGCCTGGCGCTGCTCGAAGTACAGCCGCAGATCGAGTCCGCCGCGCTCTACAATGCCAACGGCTTTCTCTACGCCAGCTACGGCCGCGGCGTCTTCTCCAGCAGCATCAACGTGCCGTCCAAGCACGATGGCACGCGTTTCGACGGCGACGAGATCGAGCTCTACCGCAGCGTCACGCATAACGGCGAGCGCATCGGCATCATCTACATCAAGGCCAATTACGCACTCAGCGACCGGCTGCTGAGCTATCTCGGCATCCTGCTCGGCGTCATGAGTTTCGCGCTGCTGGTGTCGCTGGCGCTGACGACCTGGCTGCAGGCCATCATCATGCGGCCGATCGAATCGGTTACCGAACTGATGCGCAAGGTGGAAGAGCGCCGCGATTATTCGCTGCGCGCCACCAAGACCACGCAGGACGAGATCGGCTTCATGGTCGACACCTTCAACGGCATGCTCAGGGAAATCGAAAAGCGCACCGCGGACCAGCTGGCGGCGCTCAAGGACAGCGAGCGCGAACGCGAGCGCACGCTCTATATCTCGCAGCACGATGCGCTGACCGGCCTGCCCAACCGCAGCATGTTCAATCGCCAGCTCGAGGAGGCCATCGGCGAAGCGCGCGCGAGCGCCAGCAGCGTGCACGTGCTGTTCATCGACGTCGACCGTTTCAAGGAAATCAACGATTCGCTCGGCCATCATATCGGCGACGTGCTGCTGGCCGCCGTGGCGAAAAGGCTCAGCAGCCACATTCGCAAGACCGATTTTCTCGCACGCCTGAGCGGCGACGAATTCGGCATCATCTGCCGCAACCAGGGCCGTATCGAAGATCTGGCGACGACGCTGGTGTACGAACTGTCACGGCCGTTCAGTCTCGACGATCATCATGTCTCGACCAGCGTCAGCATCGGCATCACGCGCTATCCGGAAGACAGCAACCAGCCGGCGCAATTGCTTGCCAATGCCGACATGGCGATGTACAGCGCCAAGAATAGCGGCCGTTCCGCCTTCAGGCTCTACAGCGCCGACATGGAACAGGCGGCCAAGCGCCGCCACGCGATCAAGGTCAGCCTGCATGCGGCCATCGCCAGCAACCAGCTTGCCATGCACTACCAGCCGGTGTTCTCGTTGCAGGATCGTACCTTGTGCGGCGTCGAGGCCCTGATACGCTGGCCTTACACCGACATCGCACTGCTGACGCCGACCGAACTGGTCGATGTGGCCGAGGATACCGGCATGATCATCGAGCTCGGCGAGTGGATATTGCGCACCGTTTGCGGCCACATCCGGCAGTGGCTGGAGCAGGGCCATGCGCTCAGGGTGGCCATCAACATTTCCTCGATCCAGCTCAAGGAACCGCAGTTCCTGCAGCTGGTCGACCGTGTTCTGGCCGATTACGAGCTCGATGCCTCCTGCCTCAATTTCGAGATCACCGAGCGCGTGCTGGTCGAGAACAACACCATCAACCGCGAGCTGATGGACGAGCTCAGCAGCAAGGGCATCCAGATCTCGGTCGACGATTTCGGCACCGGCTTTTCGTCGCTGAGCTATCTCAAGTATTTCACCGTGCATGCGCTCAAGATCGACCAGACCTTTGTGCGCGGTCTGCCCACGGACAAGGAGGATGTCGCCATCACTACCGCCATCATCAGCTTGGCGCAGGGTCTGGGCATCAATGTGGTGGCGGAAGGCATAGAAACCCGCGAGCAGCTCGAATTCCTGCAGGAACTGAACTGCGACCAGGGGCAGGGCTACATCTTCTCGCGGCCGCTGACGCACGCGGCGCTGCTGCTGGCCTTGCAAAGCGGTGACTGGCATGACCATATCGTTTCCAGACCGCTACAGGAGGGGTCGGGCAGCCACGATGGCTATCGAGATCACTGAGGTTTTTGCCGGCTGGCAAAAGCAGAGCCGTTATCTGCCGCAGCTTCTGGCGGGCTTCGTGCTGGCGCTGATGCTGGGGCTGACTTATGTGGCATGGTCCGGCGCGCGTGCAACCGTGGCCCAGACCACGCGCGCAGCGTTCGACGCCGACGTGCGCGAAACCCTGACACAGGTCGAACAGCGCATGCAGATCTACAAGCAAGTGCTGCGCGGCGTTCAGGGCCTGCTGTATGTGACGCAGGTCGTCACGCACCAGCAATTCCACGATTACGTATCGTCGCTGCGTCTCGACGAAAATTATTCCGGTATCCAGAACCTGGCGATTGCGCGCGTGATAGCCAAGGCCGACAAGGCGGCGCATGTGGCGGCCATGCGCCAAGCCGGTTTGCCGAATTACGACCTCTACCCCGACGGCGAGCGCGACATCTATACCGCCGTGACCAGAATAGAACCAGCAGCGCTGCCGCAGGCTTTTGGCTACGACATGTATACCCGTCCGCTGCTGCGCGAAGCCATGGCCGCGGCGCGCGATAGCGGTCATGCCACGTTGACGGACAAGACGACGCTGGAGCAGGTGGGGGACGTGCAGGAGCAACCCGGTGTATTCCTCTTCTTGCCGGTTTATCGCCAGGGCGTGATCTCGGATACGGTGGAAAAGCGCCGTGCCAACCTCCTGGGCTGGGTCTATGCTTCGCTACGCATGAACGATGTCATGACGGGCCTGCGCGGCGAGGAAGCCGAGGATCTGCGCATTCGCATCTATGACGGCGTAGCAGTGTCGCCGCAAGCCAGGCTCTACGATTCCGGCACCGATGTCGCTGAGCATGCTCCGCGCTTCAGCACCGTAGAGCACCTGAATCTTGCCGGCCATGAATGGACGCTGCAGCTGGATACCCAGCCCGGATACGAAGCGCGCATGGCAACGCACCAGCCGGAACTCATCGCCGCCACCGCCATCGGCGCCAGCTTGCTGCTGACCGCGCTGTTCTGGCTGCTGGCCAGCGGCCGCATGCGTGCTGTAGCCACGGCGCGCAAGATGGCACGCGGGCTCAAATCCAGCGAATTTATCTGGAAATATGCACTGGAAGGCACCGGCGACGGCGTGTGGCAGTTCTCCAAGAACAAGCAGGCGGCCAAGGACTTCCTCACCTACATCTC
>CBILOJ010000024.1:0-15244 GCA_966238525.1 uncultured Methylophilaceae bacterium
GTGCTGCACAATGTTTTTGCACTGCTCAACCGCAATATCCTGGCGCAGGGCCAGGTCTACGTGCATCGCGACTATCATTCGCGCAATCTCATGGTGTGCGGCGTCAATCCCGGCGTGCTCGATTTCCAGGACGCGGTGTACGGCGCCATCACCTACGATCTCGCCTCCCTGCTCAAGGATGCCTATATCGCCTGGGACGAGGACCAGATACTGGACTGGTCGGTGCGCTACTGGCAGATGGCGAAGAAGGCGCACCTGCCGGTGCCGCAGGATTTCGCCGAGTTCTATCGCGATTTCGAGTGGATGGGCGCGCAGCGCCACATCAAGGTTCTGGGCATTTTTGCCCGGCTTTATCACCGCGACGGCAAGGATGGCTATCTCAAGGACATGCCGCTGGTCATGAACTATCTGCGCAGCGTCTGCGCCCGCTACGTCGAACTCATGCCGCTGCTGCGGCTGCTGGATCAGCTGGAAAAACGCGAGCCGCAGACCGGCTACACTTTCTGATATGCGCCGCTGCCGGAAGCAAATAAGGCTGGCTGCGTGCGTAAAGGTGCGGGGCACATGAAAGCCATGATCCTGGCCGCTGGCCGTGGCGAACGCATGCGACCGCTGACCGACCACACACCCAAGCCTTTGCTGGAAGTCGGCGGCCAGCCGCTGATCGTCTGGCACTTGGAGCGCCTCGCTGCCGCCGGTTTCCGCGACATTGTGATCAACCATGCCCATCTTGGTGCGCAGATCGAAGCCCGGCTCGGGAACGGCAGCAGCTGGGGCTTGTCCATCGCTTATTCTGCCGAAGGCACGGCGCTGGAGACCGCAGGCGGCATCGCCCATGCCTTGCCTTTGCTCGGCGACGCGCCTTTCGCCGTAATCAATGGCGACATCTATACCGATTTCGATTTCGCCGGGCTGAGGAATGGATTGACGCCACACAGCGAGGCACACCTGGTGCTGGTGGACAATCCGCCGCAACATGCGCAAGGCGATTTCTATCTGCATGGCGATCGCCTGGAAGCAGCCGGCCAACAGCGGCTGACTTTTGCCGGCATCGCCGTCTATGGTCCGCAGGTATTTGCCGGTATCGCGCCCGACCGCCCGGCGCGGCTGGCGCCGCTGCTGCAGGCAATGATTGCCCAAGGCGTGGTGTCAGGGGAATATCATCGCGGCGTCTGGCACGATATCGGCACGCCCGAGCGTTTGCAGGCGCTCGACAAAGCACTGCACCGGCAGGCTGCCGGTGCCAATGGGAAAACACAACATGTCTGACTTCGAACCCTATCGCGCCCGGCGCCTCGAACTCATGCGCCGTATGGGCAGCGGCGCCGCCTTGATCCCGACCGCGCCGGAAGTCGTGCGCAACCGCGACAGTCACTATCCCTATCGCTTCGACAGCTATTTTTATTACCTGACCGGCTTTCGTGAGCCGGAAGCGGTAGTGCTGCTGATCGCCGGCGAGCAGCCGAGAAGCATCCTGTTCTGCCGCGACAAGGATCTGGAGCGCGAGATCTGGGATGGTTTCCGCTACGGCCCGGCTGCCGCCCAAGCCGAATTCGGTTTTGACGAAGCTTATTCCATCACGCAGCTTGACGATCTGGTGCCCGAGTTGCTCGCCGACCAGCCGAGGTTGTATTACAGCGTCGGTCACGATGCGGGCTGGGATGCGCGCGTCACGGCCTGGCTCAACCAGGTGCGCGAACGCGGCCGCAGCGGCATCGCCGCACCCGAGGAGATCGTCAACGTACGCTTTCTGCTCGACGAGATGCGCTTGTACAAATCCGAGGCCGAGCTGGATGTCATGCGTCGTGCCGCGCAAATTTCGGCCGACGCCCATGCGCAAGCCATGCGCATAACGCGGCCGGGCCTGATGGAATACGAAATCGAAGCCGAGCTGCTGCATGCGTTCTATCGCCACGGCTCGCAGGCGCCGGCCTACACCTCCATCGTTGCCGGCGGCGCCAATGCCTGCGTGCTGCATTACATCGCCAATAATGCGCAGCTCAAGGACGGTGACCTGCTGCTGATCGATGCCGGTTGCGAATTGGACGGCTACGCTTCCGACATTACGCGCACCTTCCCCGTCAACGGCCGTTTCAGCGGACCGCAGAAGGATCTTTACCAACTGGTGCTGGCAGCGCAGTCTGCCGCAATCGACGCGATCCAGCCCGGTCGTCATTGGAACGAGCCGCACGAAGCGGCGTTGGCGGTATTGGCGCAGGGCTTCATCGACTTCGGCTTGTGCCGCGGCAGCGTCGAGGCCGTGCTTGAATCGGGCGACTACCGGCGCTTCTACATGCACCGCACCGGTCATTGGCTGGGCCTGGATGTGCACGATGCCGGCCAGTACAAATATGGCCCGCTGCACGCGCGAGCTGGTCAATGGCGAGCACTCGAGCCCGGCATGGCGCTGACGGTGGAGCCCGGCTGCTATGTGCGCCCGGCTGACGATGTGGCTGAGCAGTTCTGGAATATCGGCATCCGTATCGAGGACGATGCCGTGGTCACCGCTGACGGTTGCGAAATCATCACCGCAGCGGCGCCCAAGACTGTGGCCGACATCGAAGCGTTGATGGCGACATGAAGTCAGCCTCCGACATTCTCATCGTCGGCGGCGGACCGGTGGGAGCAACGCTGGCGCTGGCGCTGCAATCGCATGACATCAACGTGAACATGCTGGAAGCGCGGGCGCCGCGTGCGGCACACAACGATCAGCGCGCGCTGGCGTTGTCCTACGGCAGCCGCAAGATACTGGAGCGGCTCGGTGTTTGGGATGAACTGGCCGGCCAGGCTACGGCGATCGAAACCATACACATTTCCCAGCGCGGCAGCATCGGCCGTACCCGCTTGCGGGCGCAAGAGCACGGCCAGCCAGCGCTGGGCTATGTACTGGCTTATGGTGCGTTGAGCGCAGCACTGGACCGTGCGCTGGCAGCGCACGCTACGGTGAAAATCACGCATGAGGCCGAAGTGACGCAAGTCCTGCCCGGCGCGCCGCATGCCGGCGTTCACTTCAGCCACGGCGGCAAGCAGCATGACGCCGAGCATGCGCTTGTGATCCTGGCCGACGGTGGCCGCAGCCTGGGCGATATCCCCGGCCTGCGGCGCAAGACGCGGGAATACGGGCACGATGCACTCGTGAGCAAGGTCGTCTGCGAACTGCCGCACGACAACATTGCTTACGAGCGATTTACGCCGGCCGGGCCGATCGCGCTGTTGCCGAACGGTGCCCGCGATTTCTCGCTGGTATGGACCGGCCGTCAGACGGAGGTGCAGCAATTACTGGAGCTGTCCGCTGACGAATTCCTGGCGCGTCTGCATGCGCATTTCGGCGACCGTGTCGGGCGCTTTCTCGAAATCGGCAAGCGGCTTAGTTTTCCGCTCAGGTTGTCCTATCTCGATCCGGTGACGGCGCCGCATCTCGTCGTCATCGGCAATGCGGCGCAAACCATGCACCCGGTCGCGGGACAGGGCTTCAATATCGGCTTGCGCGATGCTTGGGAACTCGCTGCCATCATTGCGCAGACGCCGTCAGCGCACTGGGGCGAGGCGGGCATGCTGCAGCAGTACCGTCAGGGTCGCAAAGCCGATACCCGTGGCGGCATCCTGTTTACCGATTTCCTCGTCAACCTTTTTTCCAACGACCTGCTCGGGCTCGCCGGCATTCGCGGCAGCGGTCTCGGCCTGCTCGACCTGCTGCCAGCTGCCAAGGCACGGCTGGTGGATAAGATGAGTTTCGGCGGATAGACATGGAACAGCGCATGGAGCGTGAATTCGATATCGTAGTGATCGGCGGCGGCCTGGTGGGCACTGCCTGCGCATTGGCGCTGCGCCGGCAGGGACTGGCGGTCGCGCTGGTGGAAAACAACCGGTCGTTGGCGGACGCGCCCGATGCCACGCTCGATGATCGCATTTATGCGATCAGCCCAGGCAATGCGGCCTGGCTGCGAACGCTTGGCGTCTGGCAGAGACTGGATCCGCAGCAGCGCTGCCCCATCGACCACATGCAGGTGCAGGGCGACGCCAGCGCGGCGTGCATGGACCTCGACGCCGACGAGGCGCATGTCGATAATCTTGGCTATATCGTGGAAAACAAGCGGCTGCAGCATGCCCTGTGGCATGAGCTGCAGCAGAGCGGCGCGGTATTGCTGACCGATGTGGTCTGTAGCACTGTCGCCTGGCAAGCGCAGGCGGCAACATTGACGTTGGCCGACGGCCGATCGTTGACGGCGCAGCTGCTCGTCGCAGCTGACGGAGCCGAATCGTGGCTGCGCGCCCAGGCCGACATCGGCGTCAACTGCCATGACTATGGGCAGATGGGCGTAGTGGCGAATTTCGATACGGCCCTGGCGCATGGCAATACGGCGAGACAGTGGTTCCGTCCCGACGGCGTCCTGGCATGGCTGCCGTTACCTGGCCAGCGCATGTCCATGGTGTGGTCGACCTCCGTGGCACATGCCGACCACTTGCTCGCGCTCGATGCCGCAGCGCTGGCCGACGAAGTGGCGGCTGCCGGCCATCAGGCGTTGGGTGCACTGCATACACTCAACACGGCGCGGGCTTTTCCGTTGCGTCTGCAAACAGCGGAGCGCCTGGTGCGGCCTGGGCTGGCGCTGGTCGGTGACGCTGCACACACCATTCACCCGCTGGCAGGGCAGGGCGTCAATCTGGGCTTCCGCGACGTCATCGCCCTGACGCAAACCCTGGCTGGCCGCAGTTCGCGCCAGCGCCTCGGTGATATCATGCTGCTGCGTCGTTTCGAGCGCGCGCGCAAGCCGGACATGCTGGCGATGCGCTGCCTGACCGACGGTCTCCAGCGATTGTTTGCGGCCGATCAGCCCTTGGCCCGTCAGGCGCGTAACTGGGGCTTGCGCCTTACCGATCGCCTGACGCCGGTGAAAAAGCGGCTGATCAGACAGGCGACACTGTAGTTTTAATTTTCAAGGATAGCGATATATGTGGAAAAAACTGACCGGAATTCTGCTGGCGACCCTGCTGGCCGGAAGTGCCTGGGCCGACGAGGCCAGCCTGCGCAAGACCATAGAAGCGGCCTACCCCAAGATGCATGTGCAGAGCGTGGCCAAAACGCCATATGCCGGCCTTTATGAAGTCTTCCTCGATGGCCAGATCATCTACACCGACGAAAAATTCAGTTTTCTGATTGCCGAAGGGCGATTGGTCGATCCCAAGAACAAGCGCGATATTACGAGCGAGCGCCTTGAAGAACTGACCAGAGTCGATTTTTCCGCGTTGCCGTTGAATCAGGCCGTCAAGGTGGTCAAGGGTAACGGCAGCCGCAAGCTGGCCGTGTTCTCGGATCCCGATTGCCCGTTCTGCAAGCGGCTCGAGCAGAATGAGCTGTCCGGCATTACCGACGTCACCATCTATACGTTCCTGTTCCCGCTGGAACAGTTGCACCCCGATGCCGGCAACAAGTCGAAGGCCATCTGGTGTGCGCCCAATCGCGCCCAGGCCTGGGAAAACTGGATATTGCGCGGCCAGCTGGCGCAAGGCTCTACCAGTTGCGAAACGCCGTTGGCCAAAAATGCGGCGCTGGGCAAAAAAATTGCCATCACCAGCACGCCGACCCTGATTTTTTCCGATGGCCGCCGCATGCTGGGCGCCTATCCGGCGCAGGAAATCGAAAAAGCCCTCGATGCAGCAGCGAAGAAGTAGACAGCAAGCCTGACGGCAGGCAATAGCGGAGTAAGTACCCGCGTTGCCTGCTAGACGACCTGGCCCATTTTGAAGATGGGCAGGTACATGGCGATGACCAGGCCGCCGATCAAGGTGCCTAGCACCACCATGATGATGGGCTCCATCAGGCTGGACAGCGCGTCGACCGCATCGTCCACTTCCGCTTCGTAGAAATCGGCGACCTTGGACAGCATGGCGTCCAGCGCGCCCGACTCCTCGCCGATGGCTGCCATCTGCAGCACCATGTTGGGGAAGACTTCCGCATTCTGCATGGAGGCGGTGAGGCTGGTGCCGGTGCTGATCTCGCTCTGGATCTTCTTGGTTGCATCGTAATAGACGCGGTTGCCGGTGGCACCGGCCACCGAATCCAGCGCTTCCACCAGGGGTACACCAGCGGCGAACATGGTCGACAGCGTGCGGGCGAAGCGCGCGATGGTCGCTTTGCGAATCAGCGGGCCGAACAGCGGTATCTTGAGCAGTAGCCGGTCCATGGTCGACTGCATTTTTTCCGAGCGCTTCCAGGTATAGAAGAAGAACCAGATGGCGAAGCCGATGCCGCCGAAAATAGCCCACCACCAGGCGACGAAAAAGTCCGACAGCGCGATGACTACCAGCGTCGGCGTCGGCAGGTCGGCGCCGAAGCTCGAGAACAGCTCCTTGAACGCCGGGATGACGAAAATCATGATGATGGCGGTGATGATGAAGGCCACGACGATGATGGAAATCGGGTAGAACAGCGCCGACTTGATCTTGCCCTTGATGGCGAGAATCTTTTCCTTGTAGGTCGCCAGCCGGTCCAGCAGCGATTCCAGAATACCGGCCTGTTCGCCAGCGCCGACCAGGTTGCAGAACAGCGGGTCGAAATGCAGCGGGTACTTGCGGAAAGCCTGGCTCAGGCTGCTGCCGGTTTCGACATCGCTCTTGATGTCGCCGAGCAGCTTGGCCACGGCCGGATTATCGTGGCCCTTGCCGACGATGTCGAACGATTGCAGCAGCGGCACGCCGGATTTCATCATGGTAGCGAGCTGGCGCGTGAACAGCGTGACGTCCTTGTCGGTGACCTTGCCGCGCTTGGCGAAAGTGCTGGCCTTGCGCACGCGAGAGACATTGATGCCCTGGCGGCGCAGGCTGGCGCGGACGAAGGATTCGCCGCTGGCCTTCATTTCGCCCTTGACGCGCTTGCCCTTGCGGTCCGTTCCCTGCCAGGAATAGATGACTTCCTTGGTTTCCTTGATCGCCATTGTGCTCCCTGATTACTCGTTGGTGACTGCCTGGATTTCTTCCAGCGAGGTCAGGCCCTGTTTTACCTTGAGCAGGCCGGATTGACGCAGATCCTTGACACCTTCGCGCCTGGCCTGGTCGGCGATGTCATGCGCGGTGCCGTTCTTCATGATGATGCGGCTGAGCGCTTCGGTGACCGGCATCACCTGATAAATGCCGACGCGGCCCTTGTAGCCGCCGTTGCACTGGTCGCAGCCGCCTTCGTGCGGGCCGTAAGGTTGCCAATCGCCTTCGACATCGGCTTCATCGAAACCCATGTCAAGCAGCGCCACGCGTGGGATGTCGAGCGGCACCTTGCAATGGGCGCATAGCCGTCGCGCTAATCGCTGCGCCGTAATCAGCGACACGGCTGAGGCGATGTTGAACGGCGCCACGCCCATGTTGACCAGCCGCGTCAGCGTGGACGGCGCATCATTGGTATGCACCGTGGACAGCACCATGTGACCGGTTGAAGCGGCCTTGATCGCCATGTCGGCAGTTTCCAGGTCGCGGATTTCGCCGATCATGATGACGTCGGGATCCTGGCGCAGGAAGGATTTGAGCGCCGCGGCAAAGGTCAGGCCCTGCTTGTCGTTGACATTGACCTGATTGATGCCGGTGAGCGGGATTTCGGCCGGATCTTCGGCGGTGGAAATATTGATTTCGGGGTGATTCAGGATGTTGAGGCAGGTATACAGCGATACCGTCTTGCCCGAACCGGTAGGACCGGTGACCAGTACCAGGCCGTAAGGCCGGCTGATCGCATGCAGCAGCGCTTCTTTCTGCTCCGGCTCGTAGCCCAGCGCGTCGATGCCGAGCGTGGCGCTGGTCGGATCCAGGATCCGCATGACGATCTTCTCGCCGTTGATCATCGGTAGCGTGCTGATACGGAAGTCGATGGTGCGCGTCTTCGACAGCACCAGCTTCATGCGGCCGTCCTGCGGAATGCGCTTTTCGGCGATATCGAGGTTGGAGATGACCTTGATGCGCGAGGCCATCTTTTCCTTGATTGCCAGCGGCGGCTGGGCGATTTCGCGCAGCACGCCGTCGACGCGATAGCGGATGCGGTAAAACTTTTCATAGGGCTCGAAGTGGATGTCGGATGCGCCCATGTTGATCGCGTCCAGCATGATTTTCTGCAGATAGCGGACGACCGGCGCATCGCCGATTTCGACGGCCGGCGCTTCGGGTTCCTTCTGCGGCTCGTCGCCGGTCAGCTCCAGCCCGAGGTCTTCGTCGCCCGCCAATCCTTGCAAACTGGTGTCGCTGGCGGCGGCCAGCTTTTCTATCCATTTGCCGAGCTTGTCGTCTTCGACCACGATCGCCGACAGCGCCATGCCAGCCTGGAATTGCACGTCATCCAGTGCGTGCAGATTGGTCGGGTCGGACAGGGCGACGAACAGCGTGTTGCCGCGTTTGTGCAGCGGCATGACGCGGCTGCTTTGCATGAGCTTGGCGTCTATGCCCTTGGCCGGCAGGTAATCGTCATTGAGCGCATCGAGATCGAGTAGCGGGAAACCGAAGGCGCCGGCGGCGGCTTCGGCAATGCGCATGGCCGAGAGTTTGCGGCTCTGTATCAGCTGGCTGACGAATGGCGCATGCGCTGTATTGGCGGCCGCCTGAATGGCCGCAGCCTCATCCTCGGACAATAGTTGCTCCTGGACCAGCATGCGGGCGAGTCCGCCCAGTTTGCTCGGGAGAGTAGCGGCGACCATTAGGAGTGAGGGTGCAAGTTATTTAATTGGGGCTGACCACTGTAGATGGTTTGAATGATGCATGCAGCTTGTTTTTTTGTAAAGCTGAGCGCCGGATGGCCCGATAGCCGCCAGCAGTGCCGGTTTGCCCGATTCGAGGAATAACCCTAGAAAAATCTTGACTTCTCGTGGCAACACACGTAAAAACGCATGAGGCGTTTGGATTCGAGTCTTATTCTGGGCCGGCTTTACCGACTTTAGTTCTTGAAATACAAACTTTTGGGGCGCCTCCCCTTTCGTTCAGCAAGGAAGCAAGAGATGGCAACTGGTACCGTAAAGTGGTTCAATGATTCTAAAGGTTTTGGTTTCATTACACCGGACGACGGCGGCGATGATCTGTTTGCGCACTTCTCCGCAATCGTGGAAGCCGGTTACAAGAGCCTTAAAGAAGGCCAGCGCGTTAGCTTTGACGTGACCGAAGGCCCCAAGGGCAAGCAGGCTTCGAATATTCAGAAGGCCTGAATAGGATTTACTCCCTTTAAACGGCCCGCGATTCGCGGGCCGTTTTTCTTTGGGCCAGCCTTACATGTGGCTGATGATTTCACGCCCGAACTGCGCGCTGCCCACTTGCGTGGCATTGTCCATCTGCGTCGAGAAATCCTGGGTGACGCGTTTGGCCGCAATCGCCTTGGCTACGCCTTGCAGCACGAGGTCAGCCGCTTCCGTCCAGCCCATGTGGCGCAGCATCATTTCAGCCGACAGGATCAGCGAACTCGGGTTGGCCAAATCCTGGCCGGCGATCTTGGGCGCCGTGCCGTGCGTCGCCTCGAACATGGCGACGGTGTCGGACAGGTTTGCACCAGGAGCGATGCCGATGCCGCCGACCTGTGCCGCAAGTGCGTCGGACATGTAATCGCCGTTGAGGTTGAGCGTGGCGACGACATCGTAGTCGGCCGGATGCAGCAGGATTTCCTGCAGGAAGGCATCGGCGATGACATCTTTAATGACGATGCCGTTCGGCAATTGGCACCATGGACCGCCGTCGATCTCGACCGCACCGAATTCTTCCTTGGCCAGCTCGTAGCCCCAGTTCTTGAAGCCGCCCTCGGTGAACTTCATGATGTTGCCCTTGTGGGCGATGGTCACCGACTTGCGGTTGTTGTCGATGGCGTACTGGATGGCCTTGCGCACCAGACGCTTGCTGCCGTCGATGGACACCGGCTTGATGCCGATGGCGGAGGATTCGGGGAAACGGATTTTCTTGCGCACGCCCATGTCGCTAAGGAAATCGATGACCTTCTTCACTTCGTCGCTACCGGCGGCCCATTCGATGCCGGCATAGATGTCTTCGGTGTTCTCGCGGAAGATGACCATGTCGGTCCGCTCGGGATGCTTGAGCGGGCTCGGTACGCCTTGGAAGTACTGAATAGGGCGCAGGCAGACGTAGAGGTCGAGCTCCTGACGCAGCGTGACGTTGAGCGAGCGAATGCCGCCACCGACCGGGGTCGTCAACGGACCCTTGATCGAGATCACGTAGTCGCGTACAGCCTTCATGGTTTCGGCCGGCAGCCAGGTGTTTTCGCCGTAAACCTTGACCGATTTCTCGCCGGCGTAGACTTCCATCCAGGCAATCGCGCGTTTGCCGCCGTAAGCTTTTTCCACGGCGGCATCGACGACCTGGCGCATCGGCGGCGTGATGTCGGCACCGATGCCGTCGCCTTCGATAAATGGGATAATCGGATGGTCCGGGACGGTGAGCGAGTGGTCGTCGTTGACCGATATTTTCTCGCCATGGCGGGGAACGATAATTTTTTCAGACATATTAATCCTGTTGTGACATGCCAAAGGCATCATGTTAATTCTGTTCAACAAACCGTACGGCGTCATCTGCCAGTTCAGTGCGCATGAAACCCATCCCACACTGAAGGACTATATTGCGATGCCGGGGGTTTATGCCGCGGGGCGGCTTGATACAGATAGCGAGGGTTTGCTTATTTTAACCGATGACGGGGCATTGCAGCATCGTCTGTCGCACCCCAGGCACAAACAATCCAAAACCTATTGGGCGCAGGTCGAGGGGGCGGCGACCGACGCCGATCTTGCGCCGCTGCGCCGCGGCGTCGATCTCGGCGATTTCGTCACGCAGCCGGCGCAAGCGCGCGTCATTGCCGAACCGGAAGGGCTGTGGCCGCGCAATCCACCCATACGCGAACGCAAGGCGATCCCGACAACCTGGCTCGAAATCGTCATCAGCGAAGGCAAGAATCGGCAGGTAAGGCGCATGACGGCCAAAGTCGGTTTTCCCACCTTGCGCCTGGTGCGTTATGCCATTGGCGATTACACCCTGGACGGGCTTGCGCCCGGCGCATGGAAAAAAGCCTAGGAATGCACTAGAGTGCCGCCATGAAGCCCGTCGCCATATTCCGTCATGTCGCCATCGAAGGTCCGGGCTATCTGGCCGATTTTCTCGCCGCGCGCGGCATTCCATGGCAGCTCGTCAAGATAGACGAAGGTGGAACGCTGCCTTTGTCGGTTGCGGATTATAGCGGCGTGGTCTTGATGGGCGGCACCATGAGCGTCAACGATGATCTGCCGTGGATACCGCCGCTGCTGGCCTTGATCCGCGCTGCGGTCGAGGCGGATATCCCGGTGCTGGGCCACTGTCTCGGTGGCCAACTCATGAGCAAGGCGTTAGGCGCCAAGGTCGTCCCCAATGCAGTCAAGGAGATCGGCTGGGGAGCCGTGCAGGCACACAATGCCGACGAAGCGCGGCGCTGGTTCGGCGAGCGCGAGGAGTTCACTGTTTTTCACTGGCATGGCGAAACCTTTGATTTGCCGCAACAGGCCGTTCACCTGCTATCCAGTCCTTACTGCCAGAACCAGGCTTACGCCTTGGGCAAGCACCTGGCCTTGCAATGCCATATCGAAATGACCGCCGAGATGGTGCAAAGCTGGTGCGAGGCCGGCGCGAACGAGCTTGCGCATTCGGTCCAGCATGCAGGTGTGCAGCAAGCAGCGGAGATCCAGCGCGACCTGTCGCACCGTGTGGCTGTTCTTCACAATGTGGCAGACAGCGTATATGCCCGTTGGCTGGAAGGCCTGGCGAAGTGAATGGCACGGATATGCTAAACTTGCCGCCAATTCCAGCCAAAATACCAAGAGATTATCCATGTCCGGCAATACCTTAGGCACCCTGTTCACCCTGACTTCGTTCGGCGAATCGCATGGACCCGCCATCGGCGGCGTGGTGGACGGTTGCCCGCCTGGGCTGGAACTCAGCGAGGCGGATTTGCAGGTGGAGCTGGACCGCCGCAAACCCGGCACATCGCGCCATGTGACGCAGCGCAAGGAACCCGACACCGTCGAAATCCTGTCCGGCGTGTTTGAGGGCAAGACTACCGGCGCGCCCATCGGCTTCATTATTCGTAACCAGGACCAGCGCAGCCAGGACTACGGCAGCATCGTCGATACCTTCCGTCCCGGCCATGCCGATTACACTTACTGGCACAAGTACGGCATCCGCGACTATCGCGGCGGCGGTCGCTCCAGTGCGCGCGAAACCGCAGTGCGCGTGGCCGCGGGCGCCATTGCCAGGAAATGGCTCAAGGAACGTTATGGCGTGGTCATCCGCGGCTACATGAGCCAGCTCGGCGAGATCGAGGTTCCGTTCGAAAGCTGGGATGCCGTGGGTGAAAATCCGTTCTTTGCACCCAATCGCGGCATCGTGCCCGAGCTCGAAGCCTATCTCGACCGCATCCGCAGCGAACGCGACTCGGTCGGCGCGCGCATCACCGTAGTGGCGCAAGGCGTGCCCGTAGGCTGGGGTGAACCGGTTTACGACCGACTCGATGCCGACATCGCCCATGCCATGATGGGCATCAACGCGGTCAAGGGCGTGGAAATCGGCGACGGTTTCGCTACCGTGGCGCAACGCGGCTCCGTCCATGGCGACGAGCTGACGCCGCAAGGCTTTGCCAGCAATCATGCCGGTGGCGTGCTCGGCGGTATTTCCACCGGACAGGATATCGTCGCGCACATCGCGCTCAAGCCCACTTCCAGCATTCCACAAGCGCGCAATTCGATCGACAAGGCGGGCAATGCGGTCAGCATGCAGACCACGGGTCGCCATGATCCCTGTGTCGGCGTGCGCGCCACGCCGATCGCCGAAGCCATGCTGGCATTGGTGCTGATCGACCACGCCTTGCGCCATCGCGCGCAATGCGCCGACGTAGTCTGCAACACGCCCCGCATCTAAGTCCGTCGTGCTGAAGCGGCTGGCTGTCATGCAATGCACTTGGCATGGCAGGTACGGCTGATGCAACGCCCGGTCTACTGGCGATTGTCGGCGTTCTACCTGGCCTATTTCGGTTTCGTTGGCGCCTTCACGCCTTATTGGTCGCTCTATCTCAAGTCGCTCGCCTTCGACGCTTTCCACATCGCCGTGCTGATGTCGCTGTTTCAGCTCGCACGCATGTTCTCGCCCAGCCTCTGGGGCTGGGTCGCCGATCATCTCGGCCAGCGCGTGCGCATCATCCAGTGGCTGGCCGCATTGAGCCTGGTGGCTTACGTCGGCGTCTTTTTCGGCACCGGCTTCGGCTGGCTGTTCGCCGTCATGCTGCTGCTAAGCTTTTTCTGGAGCGCTTCGCTGCCGTTGATCGAAGTGGTGACGCTGGGCCATCTCGGCGACCGTTTCGACCGCTACGGGCGTATCCGCATGTGGGGTTCGGTCGGCTTCATCTCCGCCGTCATCGGCTTAGGTTACCTGCTGGATGCCGTCGCTATCGGCGCGCTGCTGTGGGTCGTGCTTGGGTTGCTGGTCGCCGTGGCGCTATTTTCGCGCGGCTTGCCGGAGCCTTTGCTGGTATCGCATCCCGAGCACGTGCCGGGGCAGGACACGCTGTGGTCCATCATCCGCCGGCGCGAGGTCATCGCGCTGCTGGTGGCATGCTTTTCCATGTCGGCCGCCCACGGCGTCTATTACACCTTCTATTCGATCTATCTGGTGGAGCACGGCTACAGTACCGATCAAGTCGGCTGGCTGTGGGCGCTCGGTGTGCTGTGCGAAATTCTGATTTTTCTCGCCATGCCGCGCCTGACGCGCTGGTTCGGCTTGCGCCGCATCATGCTGGTGAGCCTCGTGCTGGCTTTCGTGCGCTTTACGCTGATCGGCTGGGCGGTGGATTGGTGGTGGCTCATCGTGCTGGCGCAGACGCTGCATGCAGCGACGTTCGGCGCTTATCATGCCTCGGCCGTGGCGCTGACTTACCGCTATTTCCGCGGTCGCCATCAATCACGCGGGCAGGGACTTTACACCAGCATTTCCTACGGCGTCGGCGGCACCGTTGGTGGCGTCATGAGCGGTTTTGCCTGGGACGCGCTCGGCCCGGGCTGGACCTTCAGCATCTCTGCGGCCTGCGCCTTGCTCGGCGCCGCTATTTTCGGCTGGCTCATGTCGAGCGAAGCCGATGTGCGGCCGGCGAGGTAAACTATGGCGATGCGAAAATTCAAATTGATTGCGCTTTGCCTGGGGCTGTTGCCCGCTTTTTCGTCCTGGGCCGGCACCCAGGTGAACGTGGTCGGGTTGTTCAGCGGCAAGGCGGTGATCATCGTCAACAACGGCAAACCGCAAACCTTGTCGATCGGGCAGTCGTCGCGTGAAGGCGTCAAGCTGCTCGCGGCCGACAGCCGGCGCGCCGTGCTCGAGGTGGAGGGCAATCGTCGCGAACTCGGCATGGGCCAAGCGGTATCCATTGCCGGATCGCCGTCTACCGTTGCCAGCAGCGTAACTTTATACGCCGATTCGGCCGGGCATTTCTTCAGCGAAGGCTGGATCAATGGCGCAAAGCTGAAATTCCTTGTCGATACCGGCGCCACCACAGTCGCCATGAACAGCGGCGACGCGCGCTACGCCGGCATCGACTTCAGGAAAGGGCAGCCGGTGCAGATGCAGACCGCCAATGGCGTGGCCAAGGGCTACCGCGTTGTTCTCAATACGCTGAAGATCGGCAACCTGACCTTGCATCAGGTCGACGCCGTCGTGCTGGAAGGCGGCTCGCCGCCGATGGTATTGCTCGGCATGAGCGCTTTGAACCGATTGGACATGAAGCGCGCAGGTATTGCGCTGACGCTGACCAGGAAATACTGAAGTTCGGTGCGATCTACGCGGCTATCGTACCGATGGCTTGGTAGTCCGAAGCGAGGATGGATTCCAGCTTGCGCTGGAATGACGAAAAGTCCACGCCGGCAGGATGAAGAACCGCGTTCGTTTCTCCAACGCATTTGCAGCAAGCTCAGTCCATCTCATTCACACTGCTTCCGTCATTCCGGCGCAAGCCGGAATCCAGTCAAGACAGCGACCAGGCGGAAAAAGAGCCTTTGCGGCTTCGAGACCTGCTAGCGTTGTCTATTGCGCTTGTCGTTCTCGATCAGCGCGTATGCCGAGTGGTTGTGGATCGACTCGAAGTTCTCCGACTCCACTACGAAGGCGTCAATACGCGGCTCGGCATTGAGCTGGGCGGCGACATCGCGCACCATGTCCTCGACGAACTTGGGATTGTCGTAGGCGCGTTCGGTGACGAATTTCTCGTCGGGCCGCT